>JAAYHA010000142.1 GCA_012727545.1 Synergistaceae bacterium
GATACCACCCGGACCTCACCAAGGACCGGCATGAAGTTTGTGTCACCGTTCCAACGGGGCACCACGTGCATGTGAAGATGCTGATCGATCCCCGCCCCTGCAACTTTTCCCAGGTTCATGCCCATGTTGAAGCCGTGGGGTTTCATTACTTCGGTGATGACCCTGTGGGCAGTCTGGCATAGTGACATCATCTCTGAAAGCTCTGAAGTGGTGAGCCCCGGTAAATCTGCTGTATGGCGGTATGGGACTACCATCAGGTGCCCGGGGTTGTAGGGAAATGCGTTGAGTATGACGAAGCATTCTTTGCCCCGATGGAGTATCAGGTTCTTTTCGTCTTCGTTCATTTTTGGGAATTCACAAAAGATGCATCCGGGCTCCTTTTGTTCGTTGTCATCTGAATTTGAGAGGATGTAGGCCATCCTCCAGGGAGCGAAGATCTTGTTCTCCATAAATGAGCCACCGCCTTGTCTCTGCTGATCTGATAATTATTATAGTGCTTTTTACATAGCAAATGCCAATACTTGTGGTATAAAATTAGGTATATGTTTGAAAAACCAAGAGAGCAGGGGGAATATAAATGATCAAAATTTTAAGATCCCGAACGCTGATTTTTATTTTAGCCGCAGCCGTTATTGCTGCGACAGGCCTTACAGCTTTTGCCGAAGAGAAAGCTCACGAAAGAAGGATCAGGCTTTCTGCAGAGCTTGTGCGGGATATGGCAGCCCAGGATGATGCAGCAAGCATGGCTGACGTCATAAAATCCGGAAAGGGAGTTGCTATCTTCCCTGCTGTGACTAAGGCGGGACTAATGATAGGCGGTCAGGTCGGAGAAGGCCTGGTCCTTCTGAGGAATCCCAACGGGACATGGAACGGCCCCTCCTTTATGGGTCTTTCAGGCGCATCGATAGGGATCCAGATAGGAGCACAGTCTGTCGGTCTTGTACTGGTAATAACTAACGAACAGGGCCTCAGGGCTTTCACGGGGGGAAACAGCTTCAAGCTTGGCGCTGACGTCGCGATAGCTGCCGGTCCCGTGGGCAGGGACACCTCGGCTGCCACTGACAGCAGAGCCAAAGCCTCTATCTACAGCTATTCGATGTCCAAGGGGCTCTTTGCGGGAATGACATTCGAGGGCTCGGTCCTGAATCAGAACAGGGACGCCAACAGGGCTTACTGGGGCAGGGACATGTCCGCTCAAGCGGCACTTAAAAAACCGGCCAATGACAAAAGGATAAAAGAACTAGTAAATAGTCTCAATGCTTTAGTCAAGAAGGCTCCCAAATAACGGGCGATCAGGGCATATAACGGCGCTAACTTAGCAAGGCTTGCGGACGCTCGCTTCGACGTATTGGTATACGCCTTTACGAGCGTCCGCTTCGCATTGCGTCGTTATCATCCGTTCTCTGCCCTGATCGGGGCAATTGGGGCATCTCGGAGCGCTAGCTTAGCAACATTTGCGGTCCTGCGCGTCAACGTATGCCCAATACGCCTCCGCTTGAACCACTGCATGTTGCGTCGCTATCATCTCCGATCTGCCCCAATTGCGATATTGGAGGGGGCATCTCGGAGCGCTAGCTTAGCAACATTTGCGGTCCTGCGCGTCAACGTATGCTGACCCTATGGCGAAGTGCGGCGGCGACC
>JAAYHA010000143.1 GCA_012727545.1 Synergistaceae bacterium
TTCTTGTCCTCCAGCTGGCAGAAAAATATTATGGTGACAAGGGACTCTATGAACGCGCAATGAAGGATCCCCAGAGAGCCGTGCGCCAGAAGGCTATCGAACTTGTGGCAATGGTCGAAAGCGGAGCGATGGACTACGCGTTCGAATACAAATCAGTCGCAGTTCAGCACAACCTGAGCTATGTAGAGCTTCCCAAAGAAATAAACCTCATGGATCCGGCTCTTGATAAGGAATATGCAACAGTTTCTGTAGAGCTTGCAGGAAAGGAACCCGGAACAAAAATGAAGGTTAAGGGAGAACCAATAGTCTACGGACTTACTATCCCCAAAACAGCCCCCAATGCCAAGGGCGCAATGAGCTTCGTAAAATTCGTGCTCGATCCCAAGGGCGGACTCCCCGTATTTCAGAACATGGGACAGGATATCGTAGGGCCAAGCTCATTCGGCGATAAGAGCAAGGTACCTGCCGAAGTGACACCGCTTCTTAAATAATCTGCTTAAAAAAATAAAAGGCTGCCGTATCAAAACCGGCAGCCTTTTATTTGATATACAAAATCTGGGGGAGAAACTCTTACGCAATAATCCTCTATCAGTTCTTACCGGTTCTATTCAGAGCTTCTGCTATCCTTTCAAGACCCTCGGCAAGCTGTTTTCTCGTCGTCCCGACATTGAGGCGTGCAAAACCGTCTCCTTCGGATCCGAAGTCAAGTCCCTTGTTCAGTGCCACTTTGGCTTCTTTCGCGAGAAATTCAGGAAGGGTCTTGCCGTCAAAACCGTAGCCCCTGAAATCTATCCAGAAGATATATGTACCTTCCGGGTGATCCATCTTTGCTTTGGGCATCCGTTCCCTTACAAACTTTTCGGCATAGTCCCTGTTGCCCTCCAGATATGCCACCATTTCGTCTGCCCAGTCTGCACACTTTGTGTAGGCAGCTTCCATTGCGACAAGTCCCATTGCATTGAGCCTTGAAAGGTGGAATCTCACAAGCACCGATTTGTATTGCTCCATCAGCGAACTGTCAGGGATCACCACAACTGACGAAGATAGCCCCGCAAGGTTGAATGTCTTGCTCGGTGCGATGTATGTGAGGGTACGCTTATCCATACCGGGAAGCGTTGCAAGGCAAGTGTGTTTCGCGTCACTGAAAACTATGTCCTGGTGTATTTCATCGGAAAGGATCAGAATATCTTTGCGCACAGCAAGCTCGGCAAGTTTTTCAAGCTCATCCTTGGTCCATACACGTGATACAGGGTTGTGCGGGCTGCAGAATATAAGAGTACGGCATGTTGGGGTCAAAAGCTTTTCAAGACCGTCCAGGTCCATTACGAATCTTCCGTTTTCGCGTTTCAGCGGGTTTTTCACTACATGCCTGCCTGCCGTCTCGATAATTTCATAAAATGGCGGGTAGGCCGGAGTCTGAAGGATGATCCCATCGCCGGGTTTGGTATAGGCTTCGATCGCAAAAGCAAGTCCTCCGACAACACCGGGAGCCCAGGTCACAGCGCTCTTGTCAAAGCTCCATCCGTGACGGACCTTTTCCCAGTTGACTATCGATTCGATCAGGCTCTCCTTGACTACGGGATAGCCAAGTACCCCGTGCTTCAGTTTCTCCTCTATCGCCTCTATGACCTCAGGCGGTGATTTGAAATCCATGTCCGCCACCCAGTAGGGCAGCAGGTCAGGATCCCCGAAACGTTCTCCCATAAGATCCCATTTCATCGAACTTGTGTTGCGCCGTTCTATATATTCATCAAAATTATACTTAGCCATTAAATGACCTCCCCATAAAGAATAAAAAATAATATAACTTATTTAGACGATAGCTGCTACTGCAAAATAAAGTACAGACGGGCAGACAAGGCAGCCCAGGCCGGTATAAAAGGTGGACGTCATCGCCGCATATGGTACCAGTGCAGGATCAATGGCAGCCATTGCAGCAGAAGTTCCGCTTGTCGTTCCCAGAAGTCCTCCGAAGATGATCGCTTCCCTTGGAGTATCTATCCTGATAACCTTTGATACAAGGGGAGTTATGACCATTACAGCTATCGACTTGACCACGCCGATCCCGATAGAAAGGGCTATAACAGAAGAATCGACACCGAGAGCAGCTCCTGTTATTGGCCCTACTACAAAGGTAACAGCCCCCGCTCCGATAGTTGTGATATCTTCTGCCGAGGTATAACCGCCAAA
>JAAYHA010000144.1 GCA_012727545.1 Synergistaceae bacterium
ATGCCCGAGCCTGCATATGCCGCGAGGGCGACAGGAGGAGTCAGGTCAGCTGCTATACCGAAATAGAAGACGAACATGTATGCCGCTTTTGCCGGTACTCCCAGTTTGAAGAGGGCAGGGGCAGCCATAGTGCTTGTGACTATGAAGTTGGCTGTTGTCGGCAGTCCTGTCCCGAGGACTATACTGGCAAGCATGGTATAAAAGAGGGTAAGGATCTTGCTTCCGCCTGCAAGGGTAACTATTGCGTTTGCTATGCGAAGTGCCAGACCTGTAAGGGTGCCCATACCTACTACCATTCCGACAGTAGCACATGCGCATGCCACGCCTATCGCACCCCTTGCTCCTGACTGGAATGCCTCCAGAATACGGGTCGGTGTCAATCTTGTTTCCTTATTGAGCCACGAAAGAGCAAAGCTTACAAGAATGCCGTTAAATGCTGCTCTCAGCGGAGTATATCCGGCGATAAGAAAATAGATTATAGCTATAAGCGGTATAAGAAGGAAACCCTTTGATTTAAGCAGCGGCCAAAGCGGAGGAAGCTGCGTCCAAGGAATACCTTTAAGTCCGAGCCTTGTGGCTTCAAAGTGTACCTGGACCATGACTGCAAAGTAGTAGAGAAGTGCAGGAACTACTGCAGCAAGAGCTACTTCTAAGTATGGCACTCCAAGGAACTGTGCCATTATGAAAGCACCTGCTCCCATTACTGGAGGCATTATCTGTCCCCCTGTGGATGCAACTGCTTCGACTGCACCCGCGAAATGCGGCTCGTAGCCAACGCTCTTCATAAGAGGAATGGTGAACATTCCGGTCGTACATACGTTTGCGACTGATGATCCTGAAACTGTACCCATTAGGCCGGAACTGACAACTGCGACCTTAGCAGGGCCTCCTGTCGACCAGCCCGCCAGGGCCATTGAAAGGTCGATGATAAATTTCCCGAGCCCCGTCTTTTCAAGCACAGAACCGAAAAGTATAAACATGAAAACAAAGGTCGAAGATACTTCCAGCGGCGTGCCGAAGATGCCTTCGGTTCCCAGGTACATGTGGTTTACGATGCGTTGTACCGAAAATCCCCTGTGGGCTATCATTTCCGGAAGTGAGCGCCCGAAATAGCAGTACAGGAGTGCTGCGACAGCAAGACATGGCAGCACCGGGTTCGATATCCTCCTGGTAGCCTCCAGCAACGTCACTATAAGCAGGAATCCCATAATTAGGTCAGTCTGTGTCGGAAGTCCCGCCCTGGTCGTCAGTTCGTTAAAGAAAACGACCAGATACATAGCTGAAGCAACACCGACCGCACCCAGTATAAAATCATAGAAAGGTATCCCGCTCGTCTTAGAGTGCTTGGAGCTTGCAGGGTAGAGAAGGAAAACAAGGCAAAGGGTAAAGGCAAGGTGCACCGCTCCCTGTTTTTGAGCAAGAAGAAGTCCGAAACCGGAAGTATAGAAATGGAAGCATGACATCGCTATAGCTATCAAAGCTACAAGTTTTGACTGCCAGCCTTCCAGCGCCCTGAAGCGCGCTTCTGTATCATATTTGCGCATAAGGTCGTCAAGATCTATCTTCTGATCTCCTTCCTGCACCACTTCTGCTGTTTTAATTTCTGTTTCACTCACTATAAATTCCTCCCTCGTGGAGACTTTGCATATGTTACATTTTTCCACAAACGCCTTTAATCTTCGTTTATAAAATTTAATCTGTCAAGGTATCTGTAAGATTTTTGATTATTTAAATTTTCAATGTGTCATTTTTGATATTTCTTTACATATTAAAACGGAACGTGAAGTACCCAGCCTGTTTGCTCCTGCTGCTATCATTGCCATTGCGCTTTCCCTGTCTCTTATGCCTCCTGACGCCTTAACGCCTATTGCCGGAGGCAAATTTCTTCTGATAAGTTCAACATGCCTGACAGTTGCACCTCCCGATGAAAACCCTGTAGAAGTTTTTAAAAAATGTGCGCCGGCTTTAACTGCCTCGCTGCAGGCTTTTAATATTTCATCGTCTTCCAGAAGGCAGGTTTCAAGGATCACTTTGACCGTACAATAAGGAACAGATCTTACGACCCCTGCGATATCTTCTCTGAGAAGATCGTACGAACCGTTCTTGGCATGTGAAATGTTCATCACCATATCGATCTCTGCCGCCCCGTCCTTGTAAGCCTTCTCTGCCTCGTAGACCTTTGATGACATTGTGTTCGCTCCAAGAGGAAAACCCACAACAGAGCAAACTTTTACACCTTTGCCATTGAGCCTTTCTGAAACTAAAGCCACATAACAAGGATTGACGCAGACTGATGCAAACTTCCACTCCAAAGCCTCTTCGCAGAGCCTTAGAATATCATCTTTTTTCGCTGCAGGATCCAAATTTGTGTGATCTATATAATGTGCGAGGTCCAATTATACCACTCCATTTTTATTTTACCCCAAATCCATGTTTCTGTACCACTTCATCGAAGATCGAAAGTCCCGGAA
>JAAYHA010000145.1 GCA_012727545.1 Synergistaceae bacterium
CGCGGATGGGACAATGACGGAGTCCCAAAACCGGAGACCGTAGAAAGGCTTGGACTCAACGAAAAGTTTTTTTAGGTAAAAACATGCATATGATAGGGCTGAAACTTTAATTTAAAATAGTTCCAGCCCTTTTTTAAAGCCCCAAATTACTGTTTGTCTTTGTTCAAAAGGAGTGCTTTTTTTGATCAGACTGAAGATAAGACCCGAGTATGAAGACCTTTACAACATTGTTGGGGACTCCCTGCCTCTTCCGTTGAAGGGGGAGACAATAAGGGAATATGTTGCAAGGTCCGGAGCCGGAAAAGAAGAAAATATCCTTCCGGTAGTCAATGACAGGGCAAAACCGTGGAACTACATCTTTTCTGACGGGGATGTCCTTGAGATCTATCCTATGGCAGCAAGCGGCTGAAGAGGGTCAAAAGTTATTCTGACGGCATTCCCTTATCAGGGATGTTTTCTGGATAGACCAATATAAGGTATTCATTTCCTTCCTGATCTGTCAGCAGGGATTCTTCAGCTTCTATGACAGCAGGAACTTTTTTTTGTTCATCAGGAAATCTGAAGATGTGGACCTTGCCAAGAGCAATCAGGCTGCCGCTTTTGATGGCGGCGGCAATAGACTGGGATCCCTCTCCGTCTTCATACTCAACCCTGCCGTCGTTGTATATTTTTGCCCTGACTTCTGCGGATCGTGGGCTTCTTGAGTTCCATCCGGAACTTACGGATGAGATAACTTCGATGTGGCTTTCTTTATTATTGAAATTTACTTTGACTACCCAGTTTCCTTTTATTTTCATGTGGTCGATGATCAGTTCAGTCTCGTCCCTGTTAAATCTTGCCCAGATCCCGGGCTCTCTGGCAGTCTTCTCTGAAAACAGGGACACGGCAGAAACAGCAAGCAGCCTTGCCTGTTTCTGTTCGTGCGCCTCATATGCAGGTTTTGTATATATCCTGTAGCCTATGAAAAATAACGAGGCTATGAATACAAGAGCAAAGATGGAAGCTATTATTTTCTGGAGAGGGGGCAATTTGTTATCTTTCATAATGTGAAGATTATACTCTAAATATGCTTTTGGATCGTCTCCGGAGCAATTTTGATTTGGTATCCCGGAGAGCTGATATAAAGTGGTAGAATAAACGGCGGTGATGAAAATGGACACAAAAATGGTCAGGGATGAACTCTGGCTCCTAAGCTCTCTTCTAAAATGGTCTTTCTTCTCTATCATGGCAGGTGTGGTCGTAGGTACAGTTGCAGCAGGATTTCTGATATCGCTTGACTGGGCTGTTGAATACGTTTCTTCTTTAAGCAATTGGAGATACCTGCTTATTTTCCCCGCGCTGCTCTTCAGTTTATATTTTGTGCGGATCCTTGCGCCTGAAGCAGCAGGCCACGGAACAGAGAAAGTTATCGACGCAGTCCATCGAAGGGCAGGCATTATTGACATAAAGGTCGTCCCTGTAAAGCTTATAGCGACAATAGTGACCATAGCTGCGGGCGGCTCGGCAGGAAAAGAAGGACCTTGTGCGCAAATAGGCGCAGGGCTGATGTACGGTCTTTCCAAGATATTCAGACTTGATGAATCTGACAGGAAGAAGCTTGTAATATGTGGTATCTCTGCAGGTTTTTCTGCAGTTTTCGGGACTCCCATAACAGGCGCGGTCTTTGGAGTGGAGGTACTGTTTGTGGGGCAGATGTTCTATGATGTTCTGCTTCCCTCGTTCATAAGCGGAATAGTATCATGCTTTGTCGCAGCATACCTCGGTGCAGGCCATCTTCCGGAGTTTGCCATAAATGTCCCTTTGCTTGCTCCAAGTCTGATCGGTTGGTCGTTGTTTGCAGGCCTCTTTTTTGGTGCTGTTTCAGTCTTCCACATAGAATGTCTCCATGCGGTAGACAAGAAATTTAAATCTTTAAACATAGCTGAATGGCAGAAACCGCTTCTTGGGGGGGCAGTACTTCTTGCAATGAGCGCACTGTTCGGAAGCAGGTACCTTGGGCTTGGAATGGACACTGTAGATGAGGCAATAAGGGGAGGAAACATCCCGTTCGCTGCGTTTGCGCTGAAGTCTTTTGCAATGGCGGTGACGCTGTCATGCGGAGGAAGCGGAGGAGTGCTTACCCCTACACTCTTCGTCGGCGCCGCTGCAGGGTCACTTTTTGGAAATATATTTGGTCTTGATCCATCGGTAGGCAGTGCTCTGGGGCTTGCAGGAGTACTTGCAGGTTCTACCAACACGCCGATAGCATCAACTATCCTGGCTATGGAACTTTTTGGAGCTCCGATAGCTCCTTTCGCGGGCCTGGTGTGCGCTGTCTCTTATGTTGTCGCGGGTCACAGGAGCTTATATCCAAGCCAGGTCATGCTTAGGCCTAAGACAAGGACCTTCGTGAGGCGCAGAGTAGGTGGAAAGACCATGATAACAGGCCGTTTCGAAGGTTTATCGTACAGCAGGATAATTCGTTTCCACCTGGACAAGATTTTGAACAAAATAATTAAAAGAAAATAACCGGCATTTCTAAAGGTGGTCTAAGCATGGACTTTGATAAGATACCGAAAAAAACCATCAACAACATACTGACTGTCGTTGCCGTAGTATTTTTGATGTTCTGGGCATGGAAATGGTTTGGTCCGGGATCTGCCGAAATAAGGCAGAGCGGTGAGTTGGAGCTTAAAAGGACAGGGCTTAGCTTCACAGATCTGATCTGGATAAGTGTTGCAGTAACATCAGGAGGTTATCTGCTTTGGAGGGGGCTTACGGCTCTTTTCTGGCATAAGTATTTCAAAGACACAACTCCCCCGGATGGACCGGAGGAGTAGTTCTTAAAGCCTGTGATAATCGGAGACTTCAATGGCTTTTTCTGCGGCGATAGATCTTACTTTTTCTTCATCCTCGCAGGGATAACTGCAGGCAAGTCCGCAGCTGGAAGAGATCTCCCTTGGTACCGGAACGATCTTTACCTTCAAGCCGACACTCCTGCAGGATTTTTCAAAGAATAAAGCCATGTGAGTTGTGTCAAAGGTTGCTATGCAATCCATACGGGTCTACCGCCCTTCGAAGTCGAATTATCTTTATTCCGCAATTATACGTGGACTTCAGATATATTGACAGGTAAAATTCACTAGTTGACTTATTACGTTCCATTTTGTTGAACCAACCAAGAGGGGGTAAAGGAATTATGTTTCAAGCAAGAAAAATAACATTTACTGTTTTGGCCGTGCTGTTCCTTTCTTTTTATATCGCAGGTGCGGCATATGCTCAGGATGTAATGGGATGTGTTGATCCACAGAGGATCATGTTCCAGCATCCGAAGTTCGAACAGATACAGAAACAGGTTCGCGATGTAACTAACAAAAAACAGGAAGAGGCCAAGGCCGCCATCGAAAAAGAGACCGATGACAAAAAAAAGGGTCAGATCTTTCAGGACAAAAGAACAGAGGCTGCAAATGAAGAGAGAAAACTTATGGAGCCTCTATTCAAAGACATAAACCTAGCGATACGAACAGTTGCAAATGCTAAGAAGATAACTGTTGTAGTTGATAAAGGCGCAGTTTTCTTCGGCGGGACAGATATCACAGACGACGTGATCGCCGAACTGAAAAAGAAACAATAAGCTGAATCAAAATAATAAATCCTTATGCCCCGTCGCCTTATTGCGTACGGGGCCTTTTCATGCTTCAAAATGATGAATTTTTAGGATCAGACAGGTCAAAAGGAATGGGTTTTGATATACTTGTCAATATCAAGAGTTGAGGAGGTAAGAAATCATGTCATGTAATATGAATATCGATATACAGCAGGTGGCTATACCGGATGAATGCAACATCATAATAGGGCAAAGCCATTTCATTAAGACAGTTGAAGACATCTTTGAGGCACTTGTAACATCTTCGCCCTCTGTCGAATTCGGGATAGCATTCTGTGAGGCTTCCGGTGACTGTCTCGTAAGGCACGACGGAAACAAAAAAGATCTTGAAGATGCGGCGATCGAAAACGCAAAGGCGATCAACGCGGGTCACGTATTCGTTGTGATCTTAAGAAACGCTTTTCCGATCAACGTTCTTGACAGGATCAAAAATGTGCAGGAAGTCTGCCGAGTCTTTGCCGCGACTGCAAATCCTCTTCAGGTGCTTGTAGCTGAAACAGAGCAGGGCAGGGGAGTCATAGGAGTAATAGACGGATCAAAAACAGTTGGCGTTGAAGATGAAAATGGTCAGAATTGGAGAAAAGGCCTTCTTCGCAACATAATAGGATACAAGAGATAAGCTTATTTTGTCTGAATAAAATAAGCAGGCCTTCCTGATCATTAAGGGTGCCTGCTTGTTATTATATATACTGTTTTTTTGATCTTATCCCGATAAGTACGCAAGCGGCGGAAACGGCGAGTCCTGCGAAGAGCGGGTCTCCCGGCAAGGATGCGCCCCCCCAGAGGATGGTTCCGGAGAGTCCTGCGACCGAAGATGCAAGTGCCCATTTGGGAGATAAGGAATCAGGGCGCATGACAGCTGCCGCGAAAGGCAGGAAGGTACCGGCCCCCCTAAGTCCCATGCTCAGGTAGCTCCATTCCAGTATCATAGAACCGGCTCCCGTTATCCCCGCTAAGGCTGCAGCTGCAACTATTGCGCCTATCAGCAGGCGATGGATCATAATTTCTTTTTCCCTGTGCTTTTGAATGAATTTTTCCGGGATAAGGTTCTTGACAATATTTGTCGATATCCCGAGGATAAGTCCCGATGCACAGCCTATAACAGTGATCAGTATTCCTCCCCATATGATCCCTCCCAGAAATGGAGGAAAAGAGTCCGTTATAAACCAGGAAAGGACTTCATCAGGCCTCATTTCAATGCCTCTGGCCTTCACTGAGAGACCTATCCAGGCTCCAAGAAATCCCATAGGAGGCATTAGGACCGCCGAAGCGAAAGCTCCCCTTTTTGCTGTCCGGGCGTCTTTTGCTGCGGCAAGGGACTGAATGTAGATCTGTGTGGTGAAAACTCCGACTACCATTGAGGCTAAGTATCCCATTTCAGGTACAAAACCTCTTCCAAACGGGTTGAACCAGGGATGAAAATCCAGTTGTGAAGCCACAAAACTAAAAGTTCCACCCTTTATTATCGCCATAACGAAGCAGGAAATGAGGACAAAATAGAGCAGGATGATCTTTGCTCCGCCCAGTGTACTGAAGCTTTTCAAGCCTCCGGCAGCTATAAAGCCGATTATTGAAAGGCCGGCTAGCAGAGATGCTGTGGATGAAGAGACAGGGAAAAGGCCTTTCAGCAGTGCAATGCATGACAAAAACTGTGCGGATATAGATATGAAAGTGCCAAGAGTGGATGAGATCGTTGCAGTCAATGAAATAGACCTGCCGCAGATGCTATCTTTGCCTCCGTAGCTTTTTGCAAGGTAATCCGCAACTGTAGTAATATCTGAATTCCTCAGAGGGACGGCGAACCTTAGCCCCAGCAGCAAACAGCCTATCCCTCCTCCGAGCGTAAACCAGACAGCAGTCATTCCATGGCTGTAGGCCATCTGTACAGTACCGACAGTGGATGCCCCTCCTACCAGTGCTCCGAGAAGGATACCGGTAACGCCCGCGGCAGAAGACTTTCTCCCACCGAGAGAGTAATCTTTGGGATCGGATGTCCTTGTGCCTATGAAGGTCCCTGCCGCTACAAATATTGCGAGGGTCGATATGGCTGCCAGGTAAAAATAAAACAAAGTGCCACCCCATCTCTTATTACGGTGATATATTACCTCTTTTGAGGTTTGCGCGCTATTATATCACTTGTAGTTGGTGCGGCGCTCTGATATTCTCTATGCGGAGGATCAAAACATGGCAAAAAAGGATATGAACAGGTACAAGTGCAGTGAGTGCGGATACGTAAGCCTTACCATGGTTGGCAAATGCCCTAAGTGCGGTGTATGGGGAAGCATGGAAGAGGAAGCGCCTATTCCCATGACTAAGGATGGCAGGCCGGCAGCTGCTAAGGCTGCATCACCCCTTCGCGGACTTGATGTTGAGGAACAGGAAAGAGTCCCGTCAGGTATCGGCGAGCTGGACAGGGTACTTGGAGGCGGATGGGTGCCGGGCGGAGTTGTATTGCTTGGAGGAGAACCGGGGGTAGGGAAGTCCACTCTTCTGCTTCAGGTATGTGCAAAAATGGCACATAACGGCAAAAAAGTCCTTTATATATCGGGAGAAGAATCTTCCGGGCAGCTTGCTCTCAGGGGAAGAAGGCTGGGTCTTATGCCCGAAGGTCTTTATCTTCTTTGCGAGGATGATCTTGCTTCATGCCTGAAAGCCGCGGAGGAATATGATTTTGTAGTTGTTGACAGTGTACAGGCTTTCAGGGCTGATGCAGAGAACGGCTGGGCAGGATCTCCCAACCAGGTCAGGGGAGTAGCATCAATGGCTGTAGAGATGGCTAAGAACTGCCAGACACCTACAGTTATTGTCGGGCATATAACGAAACAGGGGCAGATAGCGGGGCCCAAGTTGCTTGAACACATGGTCGACGTGGTACTTCTTTTTTCCGGTGAACAGAATTCACCGAACAGGTTGCTCAGAGCAGACAAGAACCGATTCGGAAGCACTGACGAACTCGGAATATTCGAAATGTCCGATAAGGGTTTGTCTCCCGTGCTGGACCCCAGCAGGCTTTATTGGGACGGCACGGACCTTGGCAGTTCAGGTGTCGCGATCTCGATGGTCCTTGAAGGCTCCCGTTCGCTTGCGGCGGAGATACAGGCACTTGCCTGCAATTCTCCTTTCCCTTATCCAAAACGGACCTCCAGGGGACTTGAGGCCAACAGGCTCCAGCTACTGCTTGCAGTCCTGGAAAAAAGGTGCGGTGTATTTTCGAGGACCAGTGACGTTTATCTAAATATCACGGGCGGTCTGACGCTCAGGGATCCCGCAGCGGACCTTGCCGTATGTGTTTCACTTGCTTCGACTTTAAAAGACATCCCACTCCCTTCTGATGTCTGCTTCATAGGTGAGGTAGGGCTTGCCGGAGAGGTAAGGCCTGCGGGAAGGACCATGATGAGACTGAAAGAGGCTTCAAGGCTCGGTTTCAAAAAAGCTGTGATAAGCAGAAGGAGCCCTAAAGACGAATACCCGATGGAGACTGTGAGAGTATCGTCGCTGAACGAGGTGCTGGGGCTGTTTCTGAAGGGATGAACCGTTTGTGAAACTGCGACGAATGCTGTCGCGTGAAGAGATGGTGAAGCGGTAGTGAAGCAGTAGCAGGAGCGGTCAAACTATAGTCAAACAATCGTCAAACAGTAGTCAAGCGGTCGTAGGACCTGCCGGAAGCCCCATCCGTCGGTGAATTGAGACTTTGAATAAGAATTTAAATGCTCCGTCGTTCCCGGACGCTTCTAAACGGGAATACAGCGGTTTTTGTTTAGGTCCTAAAAAGCCAGTTATAGCAAGTATTTAAAGCCACTGAATCCCCGATCTCGAAACGCACTCGAAATAGTTCGAATACTAAGGCGTTTTTAAATGTTTCCTTAGAAGGAAACGGCACTCTCCTGATTGAGGCACTGGAGGCCGACGGGGAACAAGATTTTAAGACTCAATTCCCCGCGATGCGAAGCAAGCAAATTCTCCAGCGGCCGAAGGACGCGAATTCTCCGCAGCCCAGAGGCTGCAAATTCCCCGCGGATGTCCTCTTCGTCTGTTTTTACCGACTGC
>JAAYHA010000017.1 GCA_012727545.1 Synergistaceae bacterium
ACTACTATCATCTGGATGTAAGAAATATCTACAAACGCGGAACATTCTCAAAACTCTGTGTTTTTGCAGGGGCAAAAGATGACTTCAATGAACCTCTGGAAAAAATCATGGAAAATGCATTTCTGCGCTTGTCTTACATAAATTCGAGGAGATGGCTGCGGTTCCTCCTTAACCTATTCAAAAGCGGGGGAAAGATCAATTTTAAAGAGATGATTCCTGAGGAAAGGCGCATGCTTAATATGTTCACATATTCTGTCTGGGAGAAAGCTTATCCTGATTTAATTTTTGATCTCGTCACTGAATTGAAATCTTCTCCTACGATGCTGGCAGAGCTTATCGAACTATTGGAATACAACTACAGTAAGATCGACTTTATCGACAAGAAAATAGATCTGGGCTTTAAATGCCCTCTTGACCTGCACTGTACCTATACCAGAGATCAGGTACTTCTTGCTATGGACCATATGGACCCCTCAAATGTACGGGAAGGTGTCAAATGGATCCAGGATAAACAGACTGATATCTTCTTTATTACATTGAATAAATCGGACAAAGATTATTCACCGTCAACTATGTACAAGGACTATTCAATAAATGAATCGCTTTTTCACTGGCAAAGCCAGAGTACTACCGGAAGCGACTCAAATACAGGACAAAGATACATAAACCACCGCTCACTTGGCAGCAAAATATTGCTTTTTGTAAGGGAGCATAAAAGAAATAGTTTTGGAACTGAACCATATACCTTCCTTGGCACAGCGAATTATGTATCCCATGATGGGAGCAAACCCATGAACATTATTTGGAAACTCGATGACCCGATCCCTGCGAAGTACCTGAAAAAGACTAACCAACTGGTGGCCGGATAATATGACTCGTGTAAGTGCAGCGATAATAAAAAATTCTGATAACGAAATACTGATCTGTCAGCGGGGGCCCGGCGGGTCCTGCGAGTTTTTGTGGGAATTTCCGGGAGGAAAGATTGAACGGGGAGAGTCCCCCGAAGAATGCCTCGTCCGGGAATGCCGGGAAGAACTTGAAATTGATATTGAGGTCCTGGACCTCTTCGAACAGACAAAATACTCATACCCGGAAAGGGAGATAGAGTTTATGTTCTTCTGCGCATCATTAAACAAAGGAGTCCCTACACCCTCTGTACACAACTGCATCAAATGGGTCTCGCCCGATGAGCTCGAAGAGTACGAATTCTGCCCGGCGGATGTGTCCGTAATTGAGAAGCTTGCCAAAGGAATGTAAAAACCTGCCTGATCTCCTCCCAATATCGTTGAAATACACATGTACATAATCATGTGGAAGTATATTATCAGGGAGTAATAAATTTATGCATTTAACATGGGAGGGGAAATTTCTATGAAAAAAATGAGTTTTTCAATTAAATCGGTCTTGATAATGATCGCGCTCTTTTCAGCAATACTGACAACAGGGGCCCCTGCCTTTTCCGCGGAGCAGGTGAAGGAAAGGAAGAGCATAACGGTACAGGGATCATCAAGCGTTACGGCGGCGCCCACTATCGCATACGTCAGTATCGGGGTAACGACGTTCAACAAAAATGCGGCGACGGCACAGAGCGAAAATGCCGTAAAGATGGACAGGGTTTACAAAACCCTTGCTTCGCTGGGAATAAAGAAAGATAAGATCAAAACAGTGAACTACAACATCAGCCCACGTTATGACTACAAAAACAATGTCGCCACCCTCGCAGGATACAATGTAATAAACAGCATCCGCGTAACTGTGATGGATCTGAAGAAGGTCAGTGATGTCCTTGATATGACGGTAAAAGAGGGAGTCAACCAATCCAATTCCATCTCATTCGGCGTGACCGATGAGG
>JAAYHA010000146.1 GCA_012727545.1 Synergistaceae bacterium
GCAATGGCTAAGCAGTTGTAGAGGGCAAGGGGAAGGTTCGGAGAATTGCAGCTTTTGGCTGCGGAGAATTGACCCATAGATCTTAAAGACTGAATTCGCCGGTGAATGGTTATTTATCAGGGATCCCTAGATACTTCTTAAACCACTTTATGTGCTTCATGATCTTTGGGGAGTTATATATACTGGCCAACTCATGCATGTTTGTAAGGTCCAACTTTTCCAAAGCCTCCTCGTCTAACCTGAGATCTTCAAAAATGAAAGACTTCCAGAAACTGTAGTTCTGCGGGGTATACCTGATAATGTATAGCTGGTCCAGCAGTGCCTTTTCCGGCGTTGCCCTTATATATCCCGGAGGATCTTTTACGGCGTATGTACCTGGAAATACCGATGACCTGGGAACTGTAAGCCATTGGATATTTCCGTAGGGTGTCTCCAGGCTCCGGCTTCTCTTTGACGTGACAGCTGTGACGGAAGCAACAGCATCGGGAATCAGCCCATCTTCGAAGAGGACGAGACTTCCCGAGACGGCAGCTGGGCCGTAGACATTGCACGCGAGATACCTAAGGGAGGGCTGCCTCTTGCGAAGAAGGGGCCCGAGACAGTACCAGCTGCGCATTACCCTTTCGATGTAACCGTCTGCGACAAGCCCTTCTATCTTCTGCCATATATTTGTGTAGCCCCTTTCGTTCAGCCTGCTCTGCAGCACCCATCCCGGGATCTCTGTATCCAGCCCCTTGAGCAGCTCAATATCGGTCATGCCACATCACCTCGCCTAAATATATTCCAATTTACGCATAATAACATCTAATTATTAGAGTTTACTATACATAAAACATATATTCAAGAGCAACAAGTGTTGGGTTTTAAAAATCAGGATCTGTTTGAAAGCAGGTATCTTTTCGCAGAATCGACAAGCTTGTCTTTTTGTCGAAGGAAGAGTTCCGGGGTCCACGAATTAGAGCTTTTCTTTTCAAGAGCTTCAGTCATGAAACCCTGAACATCGCGCAGTATCTCGCCAACATCAACTGAAGCAACCCTCTTTTCATACATCTCTCCCAAAAGTTCGGGCGTCAGTTTCATTTCTGGGTCAAGAGTCCCCTTCTCCTTCAGGCGCGCCTCAAGCCAATTAATATCCAGTTCCGTATTCCTCCTCATGTACCAGAGAAAATCGTACCAGTCACGGCCCTTGACTCTCTTGCTGCCCCACTTGCGATGAATTATCGCGTCCATTTTTCCGGCGAAAGAGGACGGCAGGGTGCATAAACGTGCAGAGTAATTATATGGATAGAAGCCGTAAAGGGTCTCAGTCTTAGGCATGACAAGGGTCGAAGGCTTCTCGACGTCAATTTTTACTCTCAGGCTCTCAGACCTTTTTATTGAGAGAAGAAAGCTTCCTCTTAAAACGTCTTCTCCCTCTTCCTTTATGCTTATCTTCACGTCTTCAAGGCCCAGGTCCGCAAAAAAACGGGACATCGGTTCCCTGTAGGAAACAAGGGAAAAATCAGTATCATAAGAAACTACAGTGAAATCAAGGTCTTCGGAAAACCTTGGCAAATTATGGAATATACGGAGCGAAGTCCCTCCGAACATAGCAGCATGCTTGAAAAAGTCTGTCTGGACAGACAGTCCCAACAGAATAAGGTTCTGGAACTTCTCCAGAACATCAAGCCTATCTCCCGCCTCAATACCCCTTCTCAGTTCCTCAAAAATCCCCGTCACCCCCATATCGATATATTATAAACCTACGGAGGAAGTGCGTCTTGGTGCTTGATCCTGAATTTGCTGCGCCTTAGCTCCGGGGGATTTGCAGCCGATTCCCCCATCGACTACCGGCGGAAGCGCTCTCCGCCTGCCTTTATAACTCAGCTGCTGCTTGTCATAAACTTTAACTAAAATACTATTGTTTTTATGACAAACGAGGCATATAATAATGACGAGGGAAAGGGTGAGTGATATGAGTAAATTTAAAATGATCGCTGAACGGATGAAAGAATTTCGGAAGAACAGTGGATTGAGTCAAGCAAATATCGCATGCTTCCTCGGTGTTGACCAAAGCCTGATCTCAAAAGCTGAAAATGGCGAACGCAGCCTTTCGGTGGAGATGCTTGAAAAACTTGCTGCTCTGTACGGGGTAAGTATGTTGGCCTTTGAAGAAGACACTTTGCCGATCAACCCGCTTAAATTTGCTTTGCGGGCAGGCGAACTTACAACAGCGGATATGGAAGCTGTCAGTGCAATTAATCGCATAGCGCTAAACTCTGAATTCATGGCTGATTTGCTTGCAGGAGAGCAAAGATGATCTGCACTTCCGATATTATGACAAAATCAATTCAACTTAGAACGAAACTGGGCGAAGATGCCAATTCACCCATTGATATTTTTGCACTTGCGCAGGACATCGAACAACTGACTATCGTCTATTATCCGATGGGGGAAAATTTAAGCGGGATCTGCCTAAAAGGTGCTGCCGGCAATAATGTCATATCGATCAATTCTTCGATGACCGTGGGACGGCAGCGTTTTTCACTAGCCCATGAATTGTACCATTTATATTTCGATAAGAATATGACAGCTGTTTGTGCCCAAAAGATCGGTGTGGGTCAGGAAACCGAGAAAGAGGCAGACTTGTTTGCGTCCTACTTCCTCATGCCGGCTGCGGCACTTCAAACAAAGGTTGAAATGCTGAAAGCAAAAAATGACAGCAATGATCTTTCAATTTATGATGTGATCAGATTAGAGCAGTATTTTCAAGTCAGCCATCAGGCTGCTGTCATACGGCTTAGGCAAGATAAGCTGCTGAATGCAGATGCCGCTGATGCGATGATTTCGAAAGGTGTAAGGCGACTTGCGGAAAGTATAGGATACAGTACCGAGCTCTACAAACCACTGCCTGTAGAAAAACAGTATATGACTTATGGAAATTATATCGACCAGGCAGAACAGGTCTTAAAAAGAGGGCTCGTCTCTGATGGAAAATATGAAGAGCTGCTCCTCACTGCATTTCGCTCTGATCTGGTTTATGGAGATAATGAAGAGGGTGAGGAAATAATTGACTGAACCTCTCTTCTTTGACAATGACTGCCTTTCTGCTTTTTTGTGGGTCGGATACGAAAATCTTCTCGTAAAACTCTACCCGGGAAGAATTATGATCCCCGGACATGTTTAC
>JAAYHA010000147.1 GCA_012727545.1 Synergistaceae bacterium
CCCTGGGGCTGCAGGAGGCGAAGTTCGTCAAAGATCTCGAGGCAGATGTATGTGACTTCGCTTGATCCGTCAGTGCCGTCAGCTTTAAGTCCGGCCAGGTTTATATTGGTAAAGTCGTTGTAGGTTCCGCTTTCGGCTGCAGTTACTCCGACCTTGGGAGGTGCGGGGGTGTTGTTGACCTTGATCCAGAGGCAAGAGAGGAGTTCCTTCGCCGCATCTCTGTCAAGTGTTCCGGCTTTTACGCCCTTCTCATAGAACGGGGCGAGGTGCTGGTCAAGATGACCGGGACTCATGGCGTCCCATCCGTTGAGTTCTGTAATTGTGCCAAGGTGTACGAACCAGTACATCTGGACTGCTTCCCAGAAGTCTCTGGGTGCGTTTGCGGGGACCCATCTGCAGACATCGGCTATCTTGAGAAGTTCTGCCTTGCGTTTTGGATCGCTCTCGCCGGCCGCCATTTTTTCGGCAAGCTCCGCGTGCCTTTCAGCAAATATGATCACTGCATCGCAGGAGATATCCATACCCTGGAGCTGCTCGTCTTTTGCCGTTGCTTCGGGATCGTTGAGGTAGTCCAGCTTTGCGCGTGCTTCAGCTATCTGTTTTTTAAGGTCGAGCATGCCATTAGTGTAGATAAGTCCGTCAAGGGCAGTATGTCCAAGAGCTCTCTGTTCGCCGAACTCAGTGAAAGTGCCGGCTTCGTAAAGCTTTGTCCAGTCCTCAGGCATGCGGTCAAAAAGCTTGTCTCTCATGCAGCGGCCGCGCCAGAAAGGAATGACCTTCTCTTCATAGGTCTTTATATCTTCCGGATCCACGGTGTAGTTCTGCTGTTTTCTGATGTTTAGTATCTCGAGGTCTTCCCTGGAATGGCAGGTGAGCTCAGGGAATGTCGATACTGCCTTTGGTTTTGAGCCTCTTTCGCCGACGATAAGCTCGTCTTTTCCAATGTAGATCTTTTTATTCTGGCATATATGCCTGAAGTTCATGGCGCGCATAACAGGCATAGGGTACTTGTTGTCGTTCTCCTTGTAGAACTCAGTCTCAAGAACGGCTCTTTCAATGCAGATTGAGGGATGTGCTTCAAAGCTTTCATCGCGTAGACGTTTGATGCGTTCGTTCATAGTTCTTACCTCCCTGGGTTTTGTCATCCGATATTTATGTATTTTTTTAAGTTTTTCCCCGACCATCGCGGTTATGCGCTCAGGTCTGCCACTTTTATAATAATGCGCCTCATGCGCAGTATATTCCAAAAAATTAGGTGTTTTTAGCCGCCTATGTGTGTTTTCAGACCAAAACTTTCCAGTATTCCGGCTGCCCTACGCGTCTGGTTTTCGGTGGGAGGCAGGAGATCCGGAAGCTTGTAATCCATGTCCCACCGCTGATGCTTCCCCCTGGCCACGGTGTGGTAGGGAAGGATATTTACTCCGGTTATCCCTTTGAGCTTTGAGATAAACTCACCTGTCGCCCTGACGTTCTCGTCATCTGAGTTGAGCCCCGGCATAAAGGGGAACCTGATGTTGATCTTTGATCCGAACTCAGAAAGGGCAAGAAGATTTTCAAGTATTATTGAGTTGTCCACTCCTGTATATTCCCTGTGTTTTTTCGGATCCATATGCTTCAGGTCGTATAAAAAGAGGTCAGTCTCCTTTGCTGCTTCCAATATGACCTTTTTGTCTACGAAACCGCAGGTATCTATTGCTCTGTGGAACCCTTCCTGTCCGCAGGCCTTGAGGGCCTCGATGACGAATTTTGGCTGCATCAGGGGTTCTCCTCCCGAGAAAGTGACCCCGCCGCCATCCCTGAAAAAAATCTCGTCTTTTCTGAGATGTTCAATTAACTGCTCGACGGTGTATTTCCTGCCGCAAAGCTCCCGTGCTCCGGAAGGGCAAACATCTTCGCATATCCCGCATCCGTCGCATAGTCCGAGATCTGTTGTCAAAGAGCCTTCTGTTGCTGATA
>JAAYHA010000148.1 GCA_012727545.1 Synergistaceae bacterium
ATCATGTCACCCCCGCGGTATGAGCTCTCCTTTCTTGCTTCCAGCTCGTCTTTGGTTATCTCTGCAACATAACCTACCACGTGAGCTGTAAATTTTCCCGCCGGATAGGTCCTCTTCCAGACCGGGGAAAGAAATAGAGCCTCGCTGAAATCCTTGTCTGTGATCAGCTCCGCTGCCTGGGCGAATGTGAGATTCGATGCAACTGTTATTGCACGGTATGGTGCAGAATACTGCTTTTCGATCAGTTTCTTAAGTTCTTCTTCGTTTATCGGGATCCCATTTCTCATAAGAACCGACGAAACCAGTTTTATGCTGCCTTCCCGCTGAAGATCTATGGGATATCCGTTAACGCTGAAGGTCCTTACATTAACAGCAAGAGGCGCTCCCTTGGAATCTGTGATAGTGCCCCTCGGCGGAGACATTCTTATGATCCGGAGCCTGTTCTGCGATGCCAGCCTTACATACTCGTTTGCCTTAATTATCTGGAAGAAAAAGAGGCTCATAAGAAGTATTGCAACAGTAAACAACACCATGAACTGAAGGAATCTTATCCTTCTGTCTATGTCAAATCGGGCTTGCCTGCTAGACATTTCTGTCTGAGACCTTCCAATATATCAGTGAGAAGACGATAACAAGCGGAACGCCCAAAAGCTGCTGGACAAAAAACTGTCTCAGGGCTACCTGGCTTGGGACCGTCCATAAAGCAAAATGTGCAAATCCGGAAATAAGGATCGAAGCAATGAGTATAAATGTAAAAAAGACTACTGTCCTGCCCTGTGCCGGTATTTTGTACCAGAGAAAACATGCGGCTGCCACAAGCCCTGCATTCAGTGCCGCAGTCATTCCCGGAAGGTTGGTCCACCTGAAATCCCATATCAGCCCTCCTGCAAAAGCCGCCCAGATAAGAATTATCTGTTTCTCTTTCCTGGTGGCAGGTAAAAGGGAGATCATCAGCAGAAGCATCAAATAAATATTGGGAACAATAAAAAAGCCCATTAAAAATACCTGGACAAAATCCTGTAACAACCAGATCGCGATCAGATATATCATTCTATCTTATCTCCGCCGGAATAGACTTCCACGCTGTATAGCTGCGTAAGATGAGCACCCGCCTGGATACTGATCGGCAGGAACCCGTCCTTGCTCTCTTTTGCACCAATTACGCGTCCTATAGGGATACCCGGAGGCACATGTCTGCCCATAAGCGACGTTGAGACTCCCATCCCGTTCTTAAGCTTCCTCTCCTCGGGGACATAGAGAAGCGTAAGGTTTCCTCTGTCATCACCGTTGATGACCCCCAGGTCACGAGTCTCGTCCACGGCCGCAGCTATAAGGAAGGAGGAAGATGTTATCATCTGGACCCAGGAGTAGTTTCGATCCACCCTTATTACCCGGCCGATCAAAAAGCCTTCCGAAGTTACTGCAGCACCCTCTTTTATGCCGTCACTGCTCCCCTTGTCGATCCTGAATCCCTGCCACCAATCATCAGGGTAGCGAAGTGTTATTTTTGCTGTCACGTTACCCTCTTTTGGCACAGGGACCTTTATTCCGGCTTTCTGAAGTTCCTCTGACATAGCCCTGTTCTCAAGCTCCAACTTCGTGACCCTTTCCCGAAGGCTGGATCTCTCGAGCACCCAGTTGCTGCTGTATTTAACTATGTCCCTTAGCTCTATGGCAGGTTTTTCAGGATAATAGAGGATGTTGTTTACGCCGTCTACGAAAGTGTTGTGCAGTTCAGGGAATGTGATCATGGCCCAAAGCACACAAAAACCCAACAGCACGGAAATAACTCCGTGCAGCCATGGTCTAAGCTCTCTGTCCAGAATATTCATTCCGACAGCACCTCCAAAATCTTCCTAAAAAGGCAGGGCAATATGTGTCAGCTGCCCTGTCTGTCGATCGTTATAGAAACTTTGCTCTTTTCCCTTGGAGTCTCCAGAATTTTACCGAGCCCGAGCGCCACCGAGAAGAGAGGCTGTTCCGCTACGTGGACCGGCACATTGAGAGCATCGGAAAAACGGAGGCTGAGCCCCCTTAAAAGAGCTGTGCCTCCGGAAAGCACTATTCCCTGATCCACAATGTCCCTTACAAGTTCGGGGGGTGTCTGCTCCACCGCTGACCGTATGGTGTCCTCGATCTGCACAACTACAGGCTCAAGTGCCTCGCGCACCTCAACAGAGCTCAGGCTTATCACCTTAGGAAGTCCGTCGACCAGGTCCCTTCCCTTGACGTTCATCGATAATTCCTGTTCCATTGGGAGGGCAGACCCTATCGCTATCTTGATCTCTTCGGCTGTACTCTCTCCTATGGCAAGGGTGTAATTCTGCCGCATCATTGAAATTATCGCTTCATCCAATGCATTTCCTGCGACCCTGACTGCATGGTTCACAACGATACCGCCAAGTGATATGACCGCAACTTCGCAGGTGCCGCCGCCCATGTTTACAACGACGTTGCCCTGCGGCTCATTGATCGCTATGCCAATACCTACTGCGGCTGCAAGGGGTTCTTCGACAACTATGGCTTCCTTTGCCCCTGCAGCAAGAGTAACTTCAACTACTGCCCTCTTTTCAACTTCGGTGACACATGCCGGAACGCATACAGCTACCCTGGGGTAAGAGAAAAAATTCCCGGTTCCTGTGAGGTTCTTCATATAATGCCTTATCATGTGTTCTGTCATTTCAAAGTCAGCTATGACTCCGTTGGCAAGCGGCCTTATAGTTTTGATGCCTATAGGGGTACGTCCGATCATTTTTTTAGCGTCTGAACCGAAAGCTATTATCTCTTTCTGGCCTTTCCTGTCCAGATTCCTGACGGCAACGACCGTCGGCTCGTTTACAACGATCCCCTTGGATTTCAAAAAAATGACTGTATTCACTGTACCAATGTCTATCCCTATTTCATAATTGAACAAATTAGGTCTGAACTTCAACACCCTGCCACCCGCTTTCAAAAATTTCCCCGAAACCAAAATATACCCTTATATTATCTCATTTATGGGCTCAGTATGCATCATGGAACTTGCGTAAGCTGACCTCCAGCGGCAATATAGTGCCCGACAAGTTCCACGCCCAGAAAATCAAGTCCTTTTTTTACATGATCAGTTATCGCAATGTCTTCCCTGCTTGCCGAGCAGCTTCCATCCGGATGGTTATGGACAAGGACTACCCCGTATGCATTCATACGGACAGCCTTCCTGTAAAAGACCGGTATGTCAAGGTAAGCTCCGCTCTGGCCTCCGAAAGATATCTTCTCTTCCTCAATGACTTTCCCTCCTGCGTCCAGAAAGATCGCGTATATCAACTCCCTGTCGCAAAAGCGGGTATCTTTCGCTATTTTTTCAAGCCTGGTCTGCCATTGGTCACGATCCCTTTCTCCAAGGGCAGCTATACGGTTTCCAAGTTCAATAACTGCGGCAAGTGTCGCTACCTTTGAAGAGCTTAACCCATTCTCTGACATCAGCTCTTTCGCTTCAGCACGGCAGAGCCCCTCAAGACCGCCCCATCCATTCAAAAGGGCTGCCGAGAATTCAAGGACGTCCTCTCCTTTTCTTCCTGTCCTCAGCAGTATAGCAAGCAATTCTACAACGGAAAGAGAATGTGCTCCGTGGAACAAAAGTTTTTCACGCGGTCTCTCTTCTTCCGGAAGGTCCTTGATCTTCATACCGGCCTATCTCGGCCAATAGGGGTTGTAAATTTTTTCAGCGCCTATCGTTGTCTCAGGTCCATGTCCCGGCAAGACCCTCAATTTATCAGGGAAATCAGTCAATTTTTTCAGGGACCTGACAAGGACATCTTCGTCTCCGCCCGGAAGGTCGCTTCTTCCTATTGATCGGGCAAAGAGGGTGTCTCCTGATATCAGCACTTCCTCATCTTCATCTTTTATATGGAGACATATGCCTCCCACAGTGTGCCCCGGAGTATGGATAACTCTTATGTTCATACTGCCGACCTTGAGAGTGTCACCCTCGTTAAGCTTCTTATCTGCAGAAGGAAGCTCCACTGATGTTCCCATGAAGGCAGAAAGGTTCCTGTTCGCATCAACCAGGCAGTCTGCATCCTCGGTGTGGACTGCGATCCCGTTTTCAGAGAGGTTCCTCAGTTCGGAAACGCCTCCGATGTGATCGCCATGCCCGTGCGTGAGGATTATCCAGTGCAGCCTTATATCGTTGTCCCTTATGTACTCCTCTACTTCAGCTGCCGGACCGCCCGGATCGATAACTATACCTTCGCTGGCGGCATCGCTTATGACATAACAGTTTGTCCAAAGTGCTCCGAGCGCAAATCTTTTGATCTTCATGCCATACTCACTCCCTGCTGTCTATCATGAGAGTCACGGGGCCGTCATTGCATATTTCCACCTTCATATAAGCCTGAAAAACTCCCGTTGCTGTCCTGACTCCCCTTGTTTCGACCTCTTTGACGAATTTTTCATACATGCTGTTCGCAAAAACCGGTTCAGCGGCGTTTGTCCATGAAGGTCTTCTCCCTTTTTTACAGTCACCGCACAACGTGAACTGCGAAACAACAAGCATCTCTCCTTTTTCATCTATGACAGACCTGTTCATTTTACCTGATTCGTCTTCAAATATCCTAAGATTGACTATTTTGTCTGCAAGCCATGTTACGTCTTTTTCTGTATCCTCATGGACGACACCAAGAAAAACACAAAGGCCCTTGTCTATCTCACCTGTGACGTTTCCGTCAACTGAAACTGCAGCCTTGTCGACCCGCTGAAGAAGTGCCTTCATAATACATTACCCCCTGGTTATCTCAATGACCCCGGAAATGGTATTCAGCCTCGCTATTATCCTGTAAAGATGTTCTATATCCTTTATCTGAACATCGGCAGCTACCCTTGTCCGTGAGTTGTTTACAACGTTGGCCCTTACCCCGACAAGGACCCCATCCATGGCTGTAATGGCCTGGACGATCTCTCCGAATAGTGTGGGCTTGTCGACCCCCTCTACCTTTATCCTTGCTGTATATCTATGATCCTTAAGCCTGCCCCATGAAACATTTATCATCTTGTTCGGGTCGGCATTGTCTATGTTAGCACAATCTTTGCGGTGCACTGTAATGCCCCTGCTCTGTGTCACACAGCCAACTATCTGGTCACCGGGGACCGGACGGCAGCACTGAGCAAGAGATACAAGGACACCTGAGGCGCCTTCTACCACTATTTCAGAGTCGGCTTCGCTTCTTTGCGGGGGAGCCTGAGCAGGTATCGGTTCCGGAGCCTGTTTGGTATCCGATGCCATCCTTCCAAAAATGCTTGCAGGCGTGTGATTACCGGTCCCTACAGACACTATAAGTTCTTCGGTGTTCAGGTATCCCATTTCCCTTGCTACATGGCTAAGCTGTGGAGAGATGGCTTCAAGTGGGTTTTCTGTCCCCGGGTTTCTCCTGAGGGCCTCTTTTTCAAGAAGCTCCCGGCCCCTCTTTATTTTTTCTTCCCGCTCCTGCCTGTCCTGCTGGCGGAACCAGCTTTTGATCTTGCTTCTTGTACGTGTGGATTTTGCTATCTTTAGCCAGTCCCGGGAAGGTTTTCCCTGAGGAGATGTCAGTATACGGACTATGTCTCCGTTCTGCAGTTCATGGTCCATCGGCGCAATTCGGCCGTTGACCATTGCTCCAACACACTTATGACCAATTTCTGTATGTATGGCGTATGCGAAATCTATAGGGGTCGATCCGTTTGGAACAGAAATTACATTTCCCTTCGGGGTAAAAACAAAAACCTCGGAAGAAAGCACATCAGTCTTCAGGTTATCCATAAACTGCGAACCGACGCCTTCATCTTCCTGTCCTTCGGGCACAACTTCAAGGGCTTTTCTTATCCACGTGAGACCTTCGTCAAGATGGTTTACCCTCTTGCCGCCCTCCTTGTAATTCCAGTGCGCAGCAATGCCGTATTCGGCAAGGGAGTGCATCTCCCAGGTCCTTATCTGTACCTCAAGCGGTTCTCCTGCAGGACCTACTACGGTAGTGTGCAGCGACTGGTAGAGGTTGCTTTTGGGGTTTGCTATATAATCATCGAACTGACCCGGTATAGGCTTCCATATCGTATGCACTATCCCAAGGACCTGATAACAGTCAGAAACATTTTTCACGATCACCCTGAGAGCCAGCAGGTCGTAAAGTTGATCCAAAGAGAGGTTTTTCCTTCTCATCTTTTCATAGATGCTGTAAAAATGCTTCGGTCTTCCTTTTATAGATGCTTCGAGGCCGTCTTCCTCAATTTTCTGAGAGAGGACGTCCATAGCTTCCTTTATTATCATTTCGCGTTCGGGCAGCTTTTTTCTTACTCTGCGCTTTATGTCATAGTACATTTCGGGATCGAGTATTCGGAAAGAAAGGTCTTCGAGCTCTCTTTTGACCTGATATATTCCAAGACGATGTGCAAGGGGGGCATATATCTCAAGGGTCTCGCGAGCTATGGTCAGCTGTTTTTCTCTTTTGTGGGATGATATGGTCCTCATGTTATGAAGGCGGTCTGCAAGCTTGATGAGGACGACTCTGATATCCTTTGCCATGACCACGAACATTTTTCTGAGATTCTCTGCCTGGTAATCTTCAAAGGTCTTAAATGGCAGTTTCCCCAGTTTGGTAACTCCGTCTACGAGTGTAACAACTCCCGCTCCAAATTTTTCCGAGAGTTCTTCGGCTGTTATCTGTGTATCTTCAAGAACATCATGCAAGAGCGAGGCTATAATAGTTTCGCGGTCTATTTCCATACCGGCAAGGATAGCTGCAACAGATACCGTATGGACAACATAGGGGTCTCCGCTGTACCTCATCTGTCCTCCGTGTGATTCGGCAGCAAAGACGAATGCCTCACCTATGCCGGTAATATCGTCTTTGGGAAGATATTTTGTGATCTTGGACCAAAGATCCTGCCACGCCAACCTGAGGCTCGAGACCCGCTGAGTCTCAGGAATACGTCCCCAGTATCCTTCCATCAGTGATCTGCAGCCTTTTTCGCTAAGCCCGCCCTCATCTTTCCTGCTTATGCCGGACAGGTGTGCGGAACGCACATTTAAAATGCCTGCCTTGTTCTCTTCGCTCATCTATGCACCACCGAGCCGTTTCTCAAAGATAGCTAGACTGTAACCATTTTTTCCAGGACAAGTTGGAGCGAGGTCACGTTGCGCCATGTGTCTAAACGAGGCCTGTAGACCCAGCCCATAAGACTTTCTCTGTCCTTAACGATCTCCGCCGCTCCGAAACCAAGGAGGGTCGATTCGCCCAGATCTATCTTTACATGTTTCCCGTTCTTTCCCAAAGGCAGTATTTTAACATTGCCGCTGTAGGGGGAATAAAGCCTGGGAGATGGGTTGTCCATGCCAAAAGGTCCAAGTTTTTCTGCCTCATGCCATGCCTTGAGGTCAAGTTCAGATGGCGACCAGTACAAAAGATCCTCTTTGTCACTTGACACCTTTACCTTTGAAAGCATTTTTTCCATTTCATCTCTTACTTCGTGCCAGTTGTCAGATTTTACACTGAAGCCGGCAGCAAGGCGATGTCCGCCCCAGGTGTTCAGTTTTGCGGCAAGGGTCTTCAGTATACCTACTGCATCTCCGCCCGCGGGCATCCTGAGGGTACCCCTCATAATGTCTCCAACTGAGGCTACAAGGGCTACCGGAGCATTCCTCTGGCTGCATATACGGCTGGCTACACTGCTCAGCACTCCTACAGACCAGTCTTTGTCTGTCAGTACATACTGGTATGTCTCTGCCTGTTCACCGTCCACCTGCTCAAGTATCTTAGAAGAAAGTTCCCTTCTTTTTTTATTGAGGTCGATTATATGGTCGACCTTCTCCGGCAGGTCTTCCGCATTAAAAAGTATCTTTACTGCAAGATC
Organism: Synergistaceae bacterium; assembly: GCA_012727545.1. Taxonomy (GTDB): domain Bacteria; phylum Synergistota; class Synergistia; order Synergistales; family Synergistaceae; genus Caenicola. The sequence continues at coordinate 7,864 of JAAYHA010000148.1, forward strand.
CGCAAAATATAGCCTTCCCGCTGCGTTGAGGCAGGGAATTATCTTCATTGCAAGGTCTTCCGGATCAAGAACAGAAGGGTCGATCCCAAGTTTTTCCATAAGAATGGCGAGGCCGGGCCTCGGAGCTCTCCTTAGGACGTCAAGCCCCCCCTGGACAAGTATCCTGTTGAGGGGCGAGGCAAGGGAGACACAGTCTGCAATGGTTGCCAATGCAACGAGATCAAGCAGTTTACGCAGTTTTTCCCTCGGGATAAGTTCATTCTGCCATGCCCAGCACCATATTACACCTGCAGCACAAAGTCTCTTGGCAGTGATGTCACCGCCGATCTGGGGGTTTACCATGGTGTCTGAGAGTGCAAGTTCACCTTCAGCAAGATGGTGGTCTATGATAACGACCGGAATGCCGCTCTCCTTAATGAGCTTCACGGATCCGACATCCTGAGTTCCGCAGTCAACGACCACGACAAGATCGCATTTTCGTTTGGCAATGCTTGCCGCTACATCTGAGTGCAGTCCGTACCCCTGGTTGAAACGGTGGGGAATGAAATATCTGACGCTTGCCTTCTTGTAAAGGGCCATTTCAACTGCAAGGGCTGTTGCCGATATCCCGTCGACATCATAATCGCCGTATAC
>JAAYHA010000149.1 GCA_012727545.1 Synergistaceae bacterium
CAGAGGGGCTCGACAAGGATGAGGTATACAGAAAAACAGGGGCAGCGGTAGCGCTCTGGGACGTCTCATTCAAAGTCAGAAGAAAAGAGATATTCGTAATAATCGGACTCTCAGGCTCCGGTAAGTCGACCATAATAAGATGTTTCAACCAGCTTTTGAAACCAACTTCCGGAACTATCCTCTTTGAAGGGCAAAATGTCGAAAAACTCAAAGGCAAAGAGCTTTTGAGCCTCAGACGGGACAAGGTATCGATGGTATTTCAGAATTTCGGCCTGCTGACACACAGAAGTGTGATAGACAATGTCGCCTACGGACTTGAGGTCAGGGGCATACCAAAAAGTGAACGCTTTGAAAAGGCGCAGGATTTCATCAAAATGGTAGGTCTTGAAGGGTGGGAAGACAAACCGATAGCCACTCTTTCAGGCGGGATGAAACAGAGGGTCGGGATAGCGAGGGCCCTTGTAAATTCCCCTGACATGCTGTTGATGGATGAGCCTTTTTCTGCCCTTGATCCCCTTGTAAGGAGGGAGATGCAGTTTGAGCTCCTTTCCATCCAGAGAAAGCTTGAAAAGACTATCATTTTCATAACGCATGATATAAACGAGGCTTTTAAGCTGGGCGACAGGGTGGCAATAATGCACAACGGCCGAATAATTCAGTCCGGGACCCCTGAGGAGATGTCAACGAATCCCGCCGATGATTATGTCCGAAACTTTATCGAGGGTGCTGATATGAGCATGGTGCTCAGGGTAAAGCATGTTATGTTCAGGCCTCAGTGTATAGTCAGAGAGAATGTATCTCCGGCAAACGCCGTTATGGAGATGAGAGAAAATCAGGTCTCAAGTGCATACGCAGTGGGCGACGACATGAAGTTTATGGGAGTGGTCACTTTGGACGATGCGATAAGGGCAAGACAGGAAAAGCTTCCGCTCTTCTCCGTTCTGACTAAGAATATACCCGTGACCGGCGAGGAGGTCCTGCTTAAAGACATAATACAAAAAGCAGCAGATGCAAGGTTCCCGATCGCAGTAGTTGGGGAGAGGGGCAAACTTAAAGGCATCGTGAGCAGGGCTTCAGTGCTCTCTTCGTTGGCCTGATCTTATTCAAAAAAAGTATAAAGCTGAGGGTGTCAAAGATACCGGCCGGGTATGTTTGACGCCCTCAATATTTTCATGATCCATTTTCAGAGAGATGCCAGATGTAGAGCGAGGCGACTGTTCCGTATGGGGAATAGCGCTTCCTGTATTTTTCAAAAGTTCCCCTCTCAAGGACCTTGAGGTTGTAAAGCATCATCATTCCTTTTCTTATGGCGAAATCTTTGTAGCTTAATACGTTCATCCTTCCAAGAGAAAAGATGAGGAACATCTCGGCTGTCCAGTCCCCGATCCCCCTGATCGAAGTAAGCTGCGAGGAGACATCTTCGTCCGGCAGTTCGGCAAGCCCCCGGATATCAAGCCGGCCGGAAAGCACCGCCTCGGACAAACCTTTGATATACTGTGCCTTTTTCATCGAGATCCCGACCGACTTGATCTCTTCATCGGGAAGCAATGCGATCTTTTCGGGCGTAACGGTGCCGAATTTTTGGGTTATCCTCATACTGACAGTCTCGGCTGCCCTGTTGGATATCTGCTGCGTAGCGATATAGCCTACGAGTGAATCAAAGAGGTCTTCCCTCACTTCACATTTCAGATATCCAGTGCTTTCGATCAGTTTTCCAAGTTTTTTATCTTTCCGGGAGAGAGATAAAAGCTCCCTTTCCCCATATTCAAGAATGGGCATTTTTTCTTTCCAGTTCCAGCAAAAATACTTTTATATCCAGGCCTCCGCCATATCC
>JAAYHA010000150.1 GCA_012727545.1 Synergistaceae bacterium
ACGAGGTCTCGGACAGGGACGGACAGAAGACCTCCTATGAGGGAATACGTGAAAACATCTCCTTCATCGACTGGGCCGAAGAACAGAACGACCCGATGATCTCCGGCAAATTCGGCCTCCACGCCTCCTTCACCCTATCAGACCTCACGCTTGAAAAATGCGTCGAAGCCATGGAAGGAAGGGATGCCGGTTTCCACGTCCATGTCGCCGAGGGACACGGTGATGAAAAGGACTCCCTGGCCAAATACGGCAAAAGTATTGTTGAACGTTTCAGGGATCACGGCATCACGGGAGAAAAGTCCATCTTCGTTCACTGCATCCATGTAGACGAAAAGGAAAGAAATATAATCAAAGAGACTGATACAGCTGTAGTACATAACCCCGAATCGAATATGGGGAATGCCGTAGGCTCGGCAAACATCCGGAAAATGGTCAGGGAGGGCCTCCTTGTCGGTCTTGGTACTGACGGCTATCTATGCGACATGATCCAGTCCTACAGGCTTGGAAATGCCCTCTGCAAGCATTCCTCGGGAGACCCTAACGCAGGATGGGGAGAACTTCCGCAGATGCTCTTCGTCAACAATGCGGAGATCGCGGAGAGGTGCTTCCCCGTTAAGCTGGGAATGATCAAAGAGGAATATGCGGCTGACATAATAATCATGGACTATCTGCCCCCGACCTCGATAAGCGAAAAGAATATAAACGGGCATCTGCTCTTCGGAGCTTCCGGAAGAAACGTCGTGACGACCATCGCCAACGGCAAGGTACTCATGAAGGACAGGAAGCTCACAGAGCTGGACAGGGAGCGGATCTTCGCCAAGGCAAGGGAGTGCTCCAAAGAGGTCTGGAAGAGGCTTTAACCCATCCACTTAAATAAAACAACAGCCCCCGGATCATAAAGGGGGCTGTTGTTTTTTCTCTATTGCCTGCTTTTTACAAAAATCTTTTCACAAAACGTCCGGATGGTCCGTCACCGACAAAAGTGCCACTTTCAAGCATCGGCATTCCCCTCAGCCATACATGGGAGGGAAGCCCCCTCACTTTCATTCCGTCAAAAGGAGTGTAGTCGACCTTCTGATGGAGGGTATCCGCTGATAGGACCTTTTCTGTCTTTGGATCGATGATAACGATGTCGGCATCTGCCCCGGCCTCTATCCTTCCCTTTTTCTTCAGGCCAAGGATCTTTGCCGGGCCGGTAGAAGTTACAGCCACAAACCGCTCAAGCGAAATGCGCTCCTTCATGACCCCCTCGGAAAAGAGTATCGGCATCCTCGTCTCTATCCCCGGGATCCCCCCGGGCGTCCTGAACACGTTTCCTTCGCCGTACCTGACTTTGTCCGCCCTGCTGAAAGAACAGTGGTCCGTCCCGACCGTGTCGATATCACCGGATGCAATTGCCTTCCAGAGCGCTTCGCAGTCCTTCTTCTTCCTGAGCGGAGGCGCCATAACATAATCAATGCCATTTTCACCGATGTAAAGCTCATCCGTCAGGCAGAGATACTGTGGACATGTCTCCGCATATATCTTCTGTCCGTGCTCCCTGATTTCCATGATACTTTTTAGCCCCGACAAGGTGGAAAGGTGGACGATATAGGTCGGCACACCCGTGCTCTTCGCAAGTTCAAGAATGAGATCCACAGCCTCTGCCTCGCAGTGACCGGGACGGCTCAGCGGCCAGTATTTGGTGCCCGTCATTCTTTTCTTTTCGTAGTAAGAGGTAATACGCCATATCTCCTTGTCGTTCTCTGCGTGATACAAAAGCAGCCCGCCGGACCTCTCCATCAATTTCATCAAAGAAACGATCTGGTCTTCATTCATCCTGGCGTTGTATGTTGTGTAGACCTTCCCTGTTGCATGACCTCGCAATACAAGCTCCCTGACATCTTTTTCTTCAAACCCGTTCTTCCCCTGAAAGACCATATGCACACCGAAGTCGGTGTATGAAGTGCCCGTGCCCTTTTTAAGGGTATCATCGACTGCCAGCGAAAGCGACGAACCCTCGGAAACAAATCCCGGATGCTCGACTATCGTAGTAGTTCCTCCCCAGATCGCTGCCTTAGTCGCTGCCTCAAAACCATCAGAAACGCTTCAGCCCGCCGAAACCAGCGAGACAAGCGTATGCGGATCCACCCCGCCCGGCACGACATACCGACCCTCGGCATCGACCACAAAAGCTCCCTCATGCTCAATGCACGGTCCGACCTCCCTGATCTTTTCGCCGTCTATAAGCACATCGCCGCGGAAAGCTCCGTCTGCCTTCCCGACTGTTCCGTTCTTTATAAGGATCAAAGACATACACAAAGCCCTCCGTTCAAAATTCATATTCACACACATACCAAGTATATCCCCAAAACTTGAAAAGGTGGTTGTCAAAACGAAAATCGGTGCTATAATACTCTGCGTCGAGTTTTCTGTTCTCGGCAAGCTATTCCTCGATGGCGCAATCGGCAGCGCGGGTGGCTGTTAACCACTAGGTTCGAGGTTCGAGTCCTCGTCGAGGAGCCAGAC
>JAAYHA010000151.1 GCA_012727545.1 Synergistaceae bacterium
AGATCGGAGCAGGGCTGGTAGGCAGCATAATAGCCTCAGATATGAGCACGAGTTTCGATGTAACTGTAGTTGATCTCAACGAAAACGCGCTTTCTTTGATAAGAGAGGATCATCCCAAAATCACAACGGCTGTCTGTTCATGTACAGATTCGGTCTGCCTTTCCCAGTTGCTCAGGGACGCAGATATCGTGACTGCAGGAGTTCCCGGAAAATTCGGGAGAAAAATGATGGAGATCGTCATTAAAGCAGGCAAAAACATGGCTGATATATCCTTTATGCCGGAGGATTTCGAAGAACTTGACGGAATGGCAAAGGAACACGGAGTGACAGTGGTCCCCGATATGGGAGTAGCACCGGGCATGTCCAACTTCCTTATAGGAAGGGGAGCTTCCATGCTGGACGAAGTTGAAAATGCGGTCATTTATGTAGGGGGGATCCCTCACAGACAAGTGCCGCCCTTCAATTATCAGATAACATGGTCCGCAGCCGATGTCATAGAAGAGTACACGCGTCCCGCAAGGTATGTAAAAGACTACAAGCCGGTAGTATGCGAGGCGATGGGGGAGCTTTACGAAAAAGAGTTCCCCAATGCAGGACTGCTTGAAACTTTCATCACTGACGGCCTTCGTTCCCTGATAAAGAATATAAAGTCAAAGAACATGGAAGAGCGCACGCTTAGATGGCCGGGACACGTGGCTCAGATGCGCCTTCTCCGCGATATGGGCCTCTTTGACGAAGAAAAACGTATCCTTGGGGGTGTTGAAGTCGCTCCTCGCGATATAGCCTGCGACCTGCTGTTTCCAATGTGGAAGATGGAACCGGAAAAGGGAGACAGAGACCTAACTATCATGCAGGTAGAAGTCTCCGGATACAAAGGAAGGGATTTTGTGACCTACAGCTGGGATCTATGGGACATCTTTGACGAGAAGAGCTGGAAAAACTCAATGGGACGCTGTACAGGTTTTTCATGCTCTATTTTCGCGCAGGCCATAGTCAAAGGGCTTATAAAAGAAAAAGGAGTTATCGCGCCGGAAAAGCTTGCAGCTTCCGACGAACTTTATGATTTTGTCATGTCGGAGCAGAGGCAAAGAGGAATTAATTACAAAGAAAGCATCAGTATCAATAAAAAGGCAAGATAACAATTGCCCGAACATCTAAAACAAAATAGCAACTCGTACTCCTTGAATATATTAATGATATACAAAAAGGCTCCGAAGTATGGTCGGAGCCTTTTTGTATATTTATTTACAGTCCTCTTTCTCAATGACAAGGAATATGCTTGAATCATCCACTTCATGTATTTGCCAGAGGCAACCCGTTGATCGTCCGATTTTTTCAAGGTCAGTTATTGAGTGTGTGGTTGCTCGGAAGCCGTCTTTGCAAATGATAACTCCATTTTTTGTCTTCTCCACATCGAGCTCTCCGATCAGCCCTTTTCTTGCCTGTTCTTGAAACCACGCGACCCTCTGTTCCCAGAAATTTGGGTGATATGTGCTGAAATAGGCTTTGCCCCCTATTTTAAGAGCCCTTATTACTTTTGCTGCAAAGGCTTCGGGGACATCTGCCCTGATCGCGGAAAGACCGTTCTGCAGGCACAGCACTGCGTCGAAACAGCTGTCATAGTCAATATTGTGGGCGTCCATGGTCAGTAACTCAGTATTGGCGATGTTTTTAAGATATTCTCCTCCAAAACTTACGTTGCCGTCTGATATCTCTATGCCGGTAATACTCTCAACATGTGAGGCAAGCTCTTTCATTATGCGGCCGTATCCGGCCGCGATCTCAAGCACGGCGTCAGTCTTTTTCAGACGGTCACGCACAAAGGCTGTCTCACGTTGAAGATACTCCGATATCCTTGGTATCGCTGTGTCATAGACCTGCCATAACCTTTGGGCGTTCAGGCTGTTTGTATAATAGTTATCTGGCATTTTATCGACGGTTTTCCGTTTTCTCTGTCATATGATCAGCGGATAAAATTGGTAAAGACCCTTTTTTCTTCAGGAG
>JAAYHA010000152.1 GCA_012727545.1 Synergistaceae bacterium
GAAAAATAATGCAAGAGTTCAGGTGCCAACCATAAAAAGCTGTCCCACAATTTTTCCGTGGACATTTCTGAGCCGATGCTTAACTATGGATCTTAAAAATAATAACCTAAAAAACCTCTTTAATATTTACGTCATCAAAGCTGTCAATAAATTATTGTTATGAACCTAGACACAGTCCGATATTGCGAATGCCGCTACTTCGACATCCTGTTCCTCTGTACCTCCGCTAATGCCAAGTGCGCCGACGGCCAACCCGTTTTCTAAAATTATCTTACCTCCTCCTATTAATGAAATAGATCCTTCGTAACGGATACCAGACAAAATACCGGTATTTTTAGTTACCAGATAAGAAAATTTATCTGTGTCATTCATTAATTTTAAAGCAGTCAATGCCTTTGCCTGTGACAGTTTTACGCATAGATCCGGAGTATTATCCATCTTTTGAAACAACACAAGATCATTCTCAGAATCAAAAATTGCAATTGCCACATTCAAGTTCAGTTCCTCAGACTTTAATACAGCCTTCTTCAAAATTGATTCTGCTTTTTTCAAATTTAAAGCCATTTGTCTTCCCTCCGCCAATTCGGAAAATTTTATATATTCTGTGCATCTCGCCGGCAAGTAAGTAGTAGGATACCATCATAACTGTTACGGCGACAAGGATTTTGAGATCTCTTTCTGTCATAAATATATTCGTGCTTCAACAAAAAAGGGGGCGGAAAATCACATCCGCCCCCGAATAATCATTGTCTGACTGTTTTTAAATGAACGCAGGTTCGAAGAAAAGATCGTTCTCGGCAAATCTTGAAAGACGGAAACGATAAAGGTCTACAAATGGTTTTTCGCCCATAAGGAGTTCTTTGCAGACTCGTCCGCCCGAAGGTCCGAACTGAAGTCCGTGACCGCTCCAACCGCAATCGACCAGCAGCCCTTCAACAGGGGTCCAGTCGATTATTGCGTTATGGTCCGGCGTGTTGTCATAAGGACCTGACCACTGCCGCACTACCCTGACTCCGCTGAGTGCCGGGATCCTCTTCAGAACGCTCTTCGTTACGCCCTCAAGGAATTTTGCGCTGTTTGTTGATTCTGTGATATGAGGTTCGTCCTGGTCATCACGACCGAACATAAAGGTACCATTCGGGCACTGTTTGAAGTATGCACCGTCGTCAAGACAGAGAACCATCGGGCAGTCAAAAACTTCGACAGGTTCGGTTATTAGCAGGTTGTGACGTTCCGGATACACAGGAAGGTCTACTCCTACCGTCGCTGCAAGAGGTGTCGACCATGGACCGGCAGAGAGAAGGACTCTGGGGGCATGCCACTCTTCACCGTCTTCAGTGACAACGCCCTTTATCTTGCCGTTTTCAGCAAGAAGCTTTACTACCGGGCAATATGTCTTTACTGTTGCGCCAAGCCTGCGGGCTGCGTGACCATATGAAAGGGTAAGCGTCTGCGGGTTTATGTGTCCATCATCACCGCAGAACGCAACGCCGATGATTCCGTCCATGCAAAGATAGGGCCAACGGGCTTTTACTTCATCAGGCTTCATCATTACTGAAGGGATGTCAAGGCTCCTCTGCAGGTCTACGTTCTTCTGAAGCTGAGCAAGAACTGTATCTGCATAAGCTACCCACATGTATCCCCACTGAGTGAATTCAAGGGACATACCTGTATCAAGCTCTTCCTCAAGTGTCGGGAAAACCTGGAGATTGTACTTGGCCATGTGGAGGTTGGTCTCTGTTCCGAAATGCTGGCGAAGACCTGCTGCAGAACGGCCTGAACCGCCTGAGCCAAGATATTCTTTTTCAAAAAGGACTACCTTTACGCCGGCTTTCGCCAGTTCATACGCGGTGGATGCTCCGTGAACTCCTCCGCCTACTACAATTACATCAGCTGTTTTTACAGTCATAGCACCCTACCTCCTATTCGTTATCTTCGGCCAATAGTTTGGCTTTGACCGGTTTCACCGGAGGCCTGATGACTCCAGGCAGAAGATCTGCTACTGGTTTGCCTGTCGCCTTTGAGAGCTCGCGGAGGATTATGTCGCGGCAGCCTCTGCCCTGGCAGGGTCCCATGCCTACGCGAA
>JAAYHA010000153.1 GCA_012727545.1 Synergistaceae bacterium
ACGTATGCTGACCCTATGGCGAAGTGCGGCGGCGACCTCTCCGCGTGAAGCTGCGACAAAAACTGTCGCGGGAAGCGGTTGGGAAGCAATTGTTTAAGGCAGGGGAATTTGCGACATAAGGCGTCGTGGTAAATTAAACCTTGCACCACATTCACGTCGTCCCCGAATGCCCCAGTCGGGGATCCAGTGTCTCTAGGTCCTTGCTATGACTAGCATTTTAAGACCCAAACAAAAGCCTCTGGATCTCCGATTTAAGCATTCGGAGACGACGGAGATTAGGTCCAATGTCGGGACGAAAGGCGGTTTTGAACCTCCGCGGCCCTTGGCCGCAATTCACCGCGATGCGAAGCGAGCAAATTCTCCAGCGACGGATGTCGCGAATTCACCGCAGCCAAAGGCTGCAAATTCTCCGCAGCATGGCCCACGCCGCAATTCCCCGCCCCTGCCCTTGGCTCCTACGACCGTTTGACGATTGTTTGACTATAGTTTGACCGGTTTTACAACCGTTTCACCATCGCTTCACAACGGCTTCACGCGACCGTATTTGTCGCAGTTTCACCGGTGTTGTTGCTAAGCCAGCGCTCCTAGATGACCCAATTGCATGCCAATAAAGAGGGGGACTCTCTTACGAGAGCCCCCTCTTCCGATCTTATATCGCCCCGCTCCGGTCCCTGCAGATGATCCGGACTTACGCCGCTTTGTAACTGAAACTGCGATACGGGAATCTGGAACTCGTTGCCGTGAACCTTGATTTCTGTTGATCGGAATAATCAATTGCTAAAAGCGGACGGGGCGATTTCTAGTTATCAGAATACACAGTAAATTAAAATCTGTCATCAGTAATGTGACTCATATTACTGAATGCATACGTTACCCCATGTTACATTTATGTTTACACTAAAGTGTCATCTAAATGCCATGGTATATTAAAATATCGTGGCCTAAAAAAATTAACCTTGACGTAATCCGGTCGGAGGAATATATTTCTGAAGTGTGCATATGCACGCAAAAGGAGAATGGATTTGGCAAGAGAGGTCAAAAGCAGAAGAGTATGCAGCATTCCCGAAAACCTACGCTTCATTCCCGAAGGCAGCGCAGAGGATGTGACTGTCCTGACCATCGAGGAAGTGGAGTCGCTGCGCCTTTGTGACCTTGAGTCTATGGACCAGGACATGGCTGCAGATCTGATGAATATATCAAGGGGAACGCTGCAGAGGATACTTTATTCGGCGCACAAAAAAGTCGCGGAGGCACTCTGCAGAGGCAGGGAGATCCATATAGACGGAGGACATTTCGAATTGTCGGAGGCACGCTGCAAAGGCAAAAAAGAATGCAGCTACTGTCGCTTCCGGCGGGGAGAGATCAATTCAATACAAGGAGATGCAGAAGATGACCGAACATGAGAATTGCTCACATGAATGTGGAAGCTGCGGAGAGGAGTGCGCTTCCAGGACACAGCCATTCAGTTTCAAAGCCGAGCCCAACCCGCTAAGCAGCGTGGGGAAGGTCATAGGGGTCGTAAGCGGAAAAGGAGGGGTCGGAAAGTCTTTAGTGACATCCCTTCTGGCTGTGCAGATGCAGAGAATGGGCCATCAGTCGGCCATTTTGGACGCAGACATTACAGGACCTTCGATACCTAAGATGTTTGGACTTTCAGGTCTGGCAAAGGCAAACGAATCAGGCATTATCCCTGTGGCTACTAAAACAGGCATAGATATAATTTCTATAAACCTTCTTGTTGAAGACCAGACGACCCCCGTCATCTGGCGGGGCCCGGCTGTTGCAGACGTTGTAAAACAGTTCTGGAGCGATGTTATCTGGTCCGGTGTCGATTATATGTTTGTTGACATGCCTCCTGGAACAGGAGATGTTCCCCTTACGGTCTTCCAGTCGCTTCCAGTCGACGGGATAGTCATAGTATCTTCTCCGCAGGAACTTGTCTCAATGATAGTGGAGAAAGCCGTCCGTATGGCAGAACAGATGAAGGTGCCTATACTTGGGATAGTAGAGAACATGAGTTCGGTCATCTGTCCCGACTGCGGGAAGGAGATCAAGATCTTTGGGGAGAGCTGTGTAAGGGAGACAGCTGAGAAGCACGGCATTGAGTTTCTTGCAAGCATACCTATTAGTTCGGAGATCGCCTCCCTCTGCGATGCCGGAGAGATAGAAAACGAAAATTCAGAGTGGTTGAAAGAAGCCGCATTAAAAATAGAAAAACTATAACAAAATAACAGGGGGCTGTATATTTAGCTCCCTGTTTTTTTTGATGTTTTCAATTTTTATTGGCACAGCTTACAGCTTCCGCAGCTTGCGGAAGGCTTATTTCCGCATCCCAGATCATGCTCATGCTCATGATCGTGGGAATGTCCTTCCTTCATGAACTCATATACGGGAGCGTATATTGATAGGAGGATTCGGGCGTTTTCAGAACATCCCTCCCCTGAAGGGTTATTTGATGCGCATGTATCATCGGAGCAAAGGGGGACAGATGCCTTCAGTGTCTCAAGATCCTTCGCACCGTCAATTATTGAATTCAAAACCATGTTTTTTGTTACCCCGGTCTCTGAGCAGACGGTAAATCCGCCCGGAGCGTCTCTCCAGAATTTCTCAAGTTTGTCCATTAGATGATCCCCTTTCAAGATTTTGTCCTTTTTTATTAAGATCAGATATCGTCGGATCCGGATAAGACCAAAACTTTCATCAGGCCTGTGAATCCGTAGCTTTTGTACATCTTGGCGCCCATTTCCGTGGCCAACAGGACCATATTCTCAGAAAAATGAGAAGCATGGTCAGCGAGGGAGTCCATGAGCCTTGCTGCCAGCCCCTGCCTTCTTGCCTCCGGCCTTGTTGCAAAGTAATAGAGGCCACAGGATCTGTCAGCCGAATGCAGAAGTGCGGAACAGAGAGGCGTCCCCTCTCTTTCAAGGTAGTATAAATGGTTTTCCGGACAGCTGCTTAGGTATGCAGAAAAGCTATTGTAGCTGTCAGGGACGGGAAGCTCTCCGCCGAATCCGGTCCAGGCAGCTTCAGCCCATTTTGCTGCGCCTGACTTGTCTGTAGCTCTCTTGACATACTGATCCTGTTCTCTTCCTGAAAAAGATATCCTCATCGACATCGCATTATATTCAGCCCGGACTGAAAGTCCTCGCTTTTCGAGCACTTCTGAAACCTCTTTTTTCAGTTCCGGAATCTGCATTGAGATAAAAGGCAATTTTCTGTCCTCAAAAAAGCCAAGTACCCGAGCAGTTTCTTCCTCTGATGAACAGTCATCAAACAGAGCATAATTCTCTCCGGCGAAAGGCATCCCGGTCGCAAAAGCACCCGCCCCACGTCTCAGTTCGAGAATGCCGCCACCCGGTGTCTTGCCGAGCATCCTGAGTGCTGACGTAAAATTTACTGCAAAGTGTTGGGTCTCTGACATTTAAAAGGCCCCCAAAGTATATAATCATAAATGGCGAAGCAAAGTGTCTTTTACTATTTTAAGCCAAAAAAGAAGGACTGGAAAATGTCGTCAGTGAAAAAGAAAAGAAAACTCACATCCGGGGAAGGTTTTACACTTGGGGCCGATGAAAACCTGGGCCTTTCGATAGGAGCGCTCTTTCGCGGAGACGTGAACAATGAGGGACTGCTTCCACCGGTCCCAGAGGAAAAAACAGTCAAAGTCAAAAGCATTGATTCTGAAAAAGAAAACGAGAGCGGTATATCACGCCTCTCCAGAGTCTCGCTCCAGAGGCAGACGGCCGGACGCGGGGGAAAGACTGTGACGGCCGTGATCGTTCCAAAAGAATCAAACATAAAAAGAGACCAGCTTGCCAAAGAGATGAGGAAAGGTCTCGGCTGCGGATCTTTTGTCGAGAACGGAAATGTGATCCTGCAGGGAGATATCTGCGACAGGGCCAGAGAGTGGCTTCTTAAAAAAGGTGTAAAAGAGGTAATATCAGGGAACTGATCGAAAATCGTCTTTTTTCAAAGCGACAGTAAAAGGTGAATAAAAATTTTTATGAGGG
>JAAYHA010000154.1 GCA_012727545.1 Synergistaceae bacterium
AAATCCCCTATCCTTGTGCCATATCCTAAAACTGCTGCGGAATTGATGATAACGTGCCTGCCTATGACGGATTCTGCATGAATGATCGTTCCCGGGAAAATGGCCGATCCTTCCCCCATTTCCACTGAAGAATGTATACAGGTTCGCGGATGGACCAGGAGAGACCAACTTACGTTTCTGAACCTCCCTGATATCTCCACTCTTGTATTATTGTCGCCGATCGCAATGACGGCCTCTGTCTCTTCTTTGTCAGGCATGTCAGATATCCTGCCCCTGACAGGGACCCCCCAGAGAGTGCTGCCAAAGAGCTTTTCGTCATCATCAAATATTCCTGAGCATTCCTTCCCGCACTCTTGGATCATTGAGAGCAGAACTTTCGACTGGCTGCCCGCGCCGATAATGTATAAAGGTCTTTTGGGCATCTGCCTTTCCTCCCTGCTTAAAATTATTTTGCATGCTTTGCTTTCTCTATATATAGAGGACCGATCATATTATTCCATTCTTTGCCTTCTTAAGCAAACGGAAGTATCCCCCAATATTAAAGATATGACTCTTCCAAGAGGAGAATAAGTCGGCTTGCATTTTTTGTTCCCATATTTTTCGCCACGTGATAAACTCTCTGTTATCCCATTGACTCAACAGATGGGACTGAAAACAAAGCCTACCCACGGAGGTATATTAAATGCAGCTTGAGCGCTATAACGGAAGACTGGAAGACGCTGATTTTGTTAACTTGTTAATGGTAGATATATATGGAAACATCAGAAGCGTATCTCTTCCAGGTACATATGCTAGTGAAAAAGTCCTCAATGAGGGGATTGGATTTGACGCATCAAACTACGGTTATGCCAAAGTAAACAATTCGGACATGGTAGCTATTCCGGACATGACAACCGCTTTTTATGAATTGCGCGGAGACTGCAGGATGCTGCACGTTCTTTGCGACGTTGTCTCAACAGAGAGGGAGGTCTTTGACCAGTACCCTAGAAACATTGTCAAGAAAACAAAGGAGTATATAAAAAAAGAGGGTGTGGCGGATAACGCCAAGGTCCTTGTGGAACTCGAATATTATGTTTTTGAAGATGTCGAATATTCCACCGGGGCAGACCACGCAAACTACAGAGTTACGTCATCGGAGGGCATGGGAGAGGGTTTCTCTGTCGCTCCAAGGGTCGATCCGCATAAGGCATACCACAGGATGCCCCCTGAGGATAAATACATGGATTTCAGGAACGAGACCGTAAGTCTTATGGAAGTTGTCGGTATCCCGGTAAAATACCACCATCACGAAGTAGCCATATCACAGCTTGAGATAGAACTTGATTTCATGGATATTGACAAGGCCGGAGACCAGGTCTCCCTGGCCAAATGGATAATCAAACAGGTCGCAGAAGAGATGGGTCTTTTCGTCACCTTTATGCCCAAACCACTCTATAAAATGCCCGGAAACGGAATGCACGTGCACCAGTTCCTCGAAAACAAGGGCAAATCCATTTTCCCGGGAAAAGCACTCTTCAACCTTTCAGAAGCAGGACTCTCCTATACGGCAGGCATTCTCAAACACAGCCTCTCGGGAAGCCTCCTGGCTTTCGCATGCCCGAGCACAAACAGCTACAGGCGCCTGGTACATGGCTATGAGGCCCCTGTGAGCGCGACCTTTGCAAAAGGGTCCCGTGCCGCTGCTGTCAGGATCCCGGGGTATGTCAGCAAAAAAGAGACCCGCATCGAGTATCGTACAGGAGATGCCTCGGCAAATATCTATTTCTTCCTCGCCGCGATGGTCCTTGCCGGAGCAGACGGGATAATCAAGGGGCTTGACCCGGTAGCGCTGGGTTATCAGTCGCAGGACGCAAAAGAGGAACTTACATTTCCACTTGACCTCAACTCGGTCCTGAAAGGCCTTGAAAAGGACAGGGAGTATCTTGCCCCCGTCTTCCCCGAAAAACTTATCGAACTTTGGGTAAAGGCAAAAAAGACTGAAGCCGAGTATATTTACAATGCCCCGACACCGCAGGAGTACGAGCTTTACTTCTAAATATGACATCTTTTGTCACATAAAGTACTTTGTTCTGAAAAGACCAATATATTCCTGTATATATTAAAAAGAAGAGGCATAATTGCCTCTTCTTTTTAATATGTGCTTATTTTGTGCTTGCCTTTGCCTGTTATTCTGACGCTCATTTCTTAGAATGCCGGGACTATCCCCTTTGGAACGAGCTCCGTTTCTATGTACTTTTTGACTTCTTTTGAATTAGCAGCTTTGACCAGCGCCTTTACAGCAGGGCTGTCTCTGTCCGGCACCCTGACTGCGATCACATTGGCATATGGAGAATCCTTGCCTTCTATAACGATGGCGTCCTTTGCCGGGATGAGCTTAGCTTCCACTGCAAAATTTGTGTTGATGACAGACGCGTCAACGTCCGGAAGCGTTCTGGGGAGTTGTGCGGCCTCGATCTCCTTTATTTTTATCTTTTTGGGATTTTCAGTAATGTCCCTTGCTGTCACAAGTTCTCCGGCCTTGACCTTGATAAGCCCGTTTTTCTCAAGCAGTCGCAGTGCCCTTGAACAGTTTGTAGCGTCGTTCGGGATGGCTATCTGAGCACCGTTTTTAATTTCACTCAGTTTTTTGATCTTTTGGGAATAGAGGCCAAGCGGTTCTATGTGTACCTTTGCGACCCAGATAAGATCCAGCTTCTTTTCCTTGTTTGTGTTTTCCAGATATGGGACGTGCTGGAAAAAGTTTGCGTC
>JAAYHA010000155.1 GCA_012727545.1 Synergistaceae bacterium
TCGCCGGGAGCCAGTTCTGTCTCTTCGATAAAGATATCGCCGATCTCTTTTCTGTTCTCACCTACAAAGCTGCAGGCAGCTGAAAATTTTACAGGAGCTTCGCCTTTGTTCACAATAGTGATGTTCACTCCCTCAGAAGTGACCTTGAGTCCGCGGTATTCTACCGGAGCGCCGTTGGGTATCTGTCCCTTTGAGCTGAATACGGCAAAGGCCGGCATGGCAAAAATCAGTATCAGGATCATTGACATAGCTATTCTTTTCAATCCTGGCAACCCCGCTTCCTTTTCTGAATGTTTAAATTTTATCACATATGCCACCATTATCAGTTCCTTTACGAGTAGCCATATCAGCAAAAAAACCTATATCACTTAATAGGAGTATCGTATCATTAAAAAAGATGAGCGGCCCCCTCAAAGGAAGCCGCCCGAATAAAGCCTGGCGGAGAGCAGAGGATTCGAACCCCTGGGGCTGTGACACCCAACTGATTTCAAGTCAGTCACCATAGACCACTCGGACAGCTCTCCGGACAACGTTAATATTATAGCGACCTTTTCATTTCAGGCAAGTCTTTATGTGATTTTTTTTTGGAGGTTGGCCATGTCAGAACAAAAAATGTCTTTTCGGGTAACAGGTATGACCTGTACGACCTGTTCAAAAATAGTTGAAAGGGCGCTCTCGAAAGTGGAGGGTGTATCTTATGCTTCCGTCAATCTTGCCACAGAAAGCGTCTTTGTCGCAGCCGACGGTTCTGTTACATTTGAGATACTTGAGAATGCTGTTGAAAAGAGCGGGTATAAGATACTTAAAGAGACTCCGGCAGACATAGACGACATAAAATACCGCGAGGCCAGAAAAGACCTCTGCTTCATACTCCTGATCGGCATCCCAATGTCGGTACTCATGTTCATGCACATGGCAATGGGCATCCACTATCACTGGTATGGAATGATGGAGATAGTCGCGGGAGGCATCGCCATATTCTGGGGCGGGCGCAAAACGCTCCGCGGAGCATGGATAGCAGTTGCACACGCTCACACCAACATGGACACGCTAATTGCTATCAGCGCTGTGGCATCATGGGTGACGGCCCTTATGTACTACTTTGGCCTTGACATTCCCTCCTTCGGTACAATAGGAGTAATGATACTGATGCTGCACCTTACGGGCAGATATATTGAATCACACCTCAGGGACAGGGCCGCAAAACAGGTAAAGGCGCTTATGACACTTCAGCCGAGGGAAGCCCGTGTCGTCTCTGACGGCATGACTCTCATGGTCCCGATAGAAGCCGTAAAACCTGACACTGTCATCCAGGTCAACCCGGGTGAGAGGATACCGCTTGACGGCGTAGTCGAGGAAGGGCTCTCCGGAGTCGATGAATCCCTTTTGACAGGCGAATCCCAGCCTGCAGTAAAGGATGTAGGGTCAGACGTTACAGGAGGAGCAATGAATCTTTCAGGTGTGCTTCTGATCCGGACAACAAAAGTTGGCGAGGACACGTTCCTCTCAAAAATGCTCGACCTGGTTAGAGAAGCCCAGGGGAGCAAGGTGCCCCTTCAGGATCTTGCAGACAGGATAACCATAAAATTCGTCCCGGCCGTTATTTCGCTGGCTGTGATCAGCGCTTTGACATGGTTTTTCTTTTTCGACATCCTTTCTGTCTATGTTACGCCGCTGGCAGCATATCTCCCATGGCCGACGGCATTCAGTTCGCCTGTATCCGCAGCCGCATATTCCTTCGTGGCAACTCTGGTGATAGCATGTCCCTGCGCACTTGGACTCGCGACCCCGCTTGCCCTTGTGGTCAGCACCGGCGAAGCTTCAAAAAACGGCCTTCTGATCAGGAATGCGGAGGCGATCCAGACTTTGCACGAAGTTGACCACGCCATCCTCGACAAGACAGGCACACTGACCTTAGGTGAACCGGAAGTGCTTGAGTGGGAACTTGAAGATGAGGCCATCCCCTTTGCCTTCGCCCTTGAATCCAATTCCGGACACCCTGTAGCCAAAGCTGTAGTCAGGACACTGGGTACACGTGAGTACGAAAAACCTGAAAGCATTGAAGAGATACCGGGAGAGGGCGTTGCAGGAAGATGGGAGGATGCCGAATGGTTCGTTGGCAGGCCTCTCAACAGATCAAAATGGACTGCCAGGTCAGCTCTTGCACGCTCTATTGTTGAAGTTAGGAAAAACGGGATCCCGGTCGGCTTTTTTGCAATATCCGATCCGATAAGGGAAGACTCAAAAGAAGCTGTATCAGCCCTCTCGAAACTTGGCATAACGACAATGATGGCAACGGGGGACGGTATGGAGGCAGCATTGGAAATAGCCGAACAGGCCGGGATAGAAGAAGTAAGATGGGAAGTACGCCCCGAAGACAAACTCTCGATAGTTAGAGAGACCCAGGGCAAGGGCAGGAAGGTCCTTATGGCAGGAGACGGGATAAACGATGCCGCGGCCCTGAAGGGTGCACATGTAGGCGTAGCAATGGGCGGAGGCATGGATCTTGCGGTAGACAGCGCGGACATTGTGATCCTTAAAGGCGGGATCTCAAAAATCGTATCTGCTGTTAAAATATCTGATAAGACATGGCAGGTCATCCGCCAGAATCTTTTTGGCGCATTCTTCTACAACATCATCGCCATCCCGCTTGCAATGATGGGGCTTCTTCATCCCCTCGTCGCAGAGCTGGCGATGGCTGCAAGCTCTATTACCGTTATTTTAAACTCGCTTCGCATCTCAGGTTCAGCAGACAAATAACAAGGAGGACATGAAAATGAAAAAATTTACGCTTATAGTTCCCGAAATGACGTGCGGACATTGCGAAAAACGCATACGAGAAGCTGTTTCATCTCTTGGCGGGAACGTGATATCTCTTGATCTCGAAACAAAAATTGTTGTAGCTGAAGCAGATGTCTCATCCGAAGAACTACTTAAAAAAATAGATGAAGCAGGTTACGACGCCGAAATAAAGAGTTAAGTATGATAGAATTGATTTCAGATAAGGGGGAATAGAAATGAAAAAGACCTTGATCTATGCGATTACAGCGCTGTTGATACTGGTCTCAGCAGGTTCATCCTTCGCACACCCCCCAAAAAACGTAAATGCAGTTTGGGACAAAGCGTCTGAGACCCTGACAGTAACATCTGAGCACAGTGTTAATGATCCTGTTAAACATTACATCCTCACACTTACGGTATTTGAGGGCAATAAGCAGCTGCTTCTGAAACAGTACGACAAGCAGGGACAACCAAACGGCTTCAGTGACAGCGTAATTTTACAGGGGCTGAAACCGGGCTCGGTAGTTAGAGTACAGCTTGTGTGCAACATTATGGGCTCAACAGAATCTGAAATTACGATCCCATAGCAATTACATATTACAGATAACAGCAAAAAAGAGGGAAGCCTTCCTGAGATCAGGTGCTTCCCTCTCTTATATTTATAAGAGACCGGTTCAAAGGATCAACTGTCTGAAATTTTTCCGTCGGGCCAGAAGAATTTAGTCGCCGGATTACTGCCGGGCGCTACAGGAAATATCTTTTTTCCCTCCCACAGTATCGATGTACTGCCGGGTTTTCCTATCCTGACCCTTATAGGCGGGCCCGAACTGACTTCATACTCCTTAAATTCACCGGGCTTCATAGTTCCCTCGTAGAGTATTTTATCTCCCCTGCTTATCTTCATCCATACATAGGCATTTTCAGCCGTGACCTTTATTGATCTGGGAGCGGCAGCCTTCTTTTCTGCCTCGGACTGAGGCTCCGGTACTGTTGCGGCTGCAGTCACCGGCTGGGGCTGTTTGCCGTCCATCCAGGAAAGGTCTGTCTGCCCGTCTTTGCTGGCGACATCCCCCGATACAGGCAGGACTGCTTCGTCCGCCGACAGGGGCACCTCCTGTTCTTCCGGCTTCTGCTCCCTGGCTGTGCCGGTCGTTCCACCGTCTATGGGACTTGTCGCGGAAGTTTTTATGTCACCCCTGTACTGCCAGGTTATCCATCCTGCAGCCCCAAGAGAGAGCGCGATCAAAAGATAGAGCCACACAAAAGACCTTGGTTTGAATACCTTGCGGGAATCACTGTAATTTGTTTCGTCTCCTGCAGGGGCCGTGGGAGCTGCCGCTTTTTGTTTTTTGGTGATTACGTCGTAGCTTTTCCATATGTCCGGAGCGCTCAGGTGGTCACAGTACTGACGGACGAAGCTCCTGACGTAAGGGCCCTTTGGCAGATGATCAAGATCTCCCTCTTCTATCGCAGCAAGGTAGTGTTTCTGTATTTTAGTAACATCGGAAACATCTGCTATTGAAAGCCCCTGGGCTTCCCTTATGCTCTTCAGACGTGTTCCGAGTTCCTTTATCTGTATCTGGGTCTTTTGTTCTTCATTATAAGTTTCCTTTTTTTCCAACCTGACGCCCCCTTTCTGCGTTGACGCGCATTTCCCTTATCACCGCCGCCGGGTCCGGCTTTCCGAATATTGCGCTTCCTGCGACGAGCACGTCACAACCATGACTTACTGCAAGTTCAGTGTTGTCCGGGCCGATCCCGCCATCCATCTGGATAAGATAGCCGCATTCATTTGTCCTGCGCCATTCTGCCAGAGCCGAGACTTTCTTCAATGTTTCGGGAATGAATGACTGTCCTCCGTATCCAGGGTTGACTGACATTATCAAAACAAGGTCTACCATGTGAAGGATGGGATAAAGCACTTCAACAGGAGTGCCGGGATTAATTGAAACTCCGCATGGGACACCTTCGTGCCGTATGCTCTGAAGCACCCTGTGTATGTGCGGTGTAGCTTCAGCATGAACAGTCAGCACCGAAGGCCTCTCCGCAAGGAACATCCCGGTAAAGGCTTCCGGCGGTTCGACCATTATATGTACATCAATAAATTTATCCGGGTATCTCTTTCTCAGAGCTTTTAAGAGAGAGGGTCCGTATGAGAGGTTCGGAACAAAATGACCGTCCATGATGTCGAGGTGGAGCCATTCGGCCTCCCTCTCAATTTTCTCGATATCCCTCTCCATGTTGAGTACATCGGCGGAAAGCAGAGAGGGTGAAATGATGACGCTCCTGCCTTCCATCTCATTTATTATTTGAAACGGTCCTGCCATACGAAGTCACCTCCCAGATAAATGGTAATCGTGGCCTGTCCTGTAAAAGGAACGTTCATCGAGATATACTCGCTGCTGTTTGCCATTACATCTTTTATTACCTTTGTTCCCGTGTCATCTGTAAGCTCTATCTTGAGAGAGAGAGGTTTTGTCAATGGAGGGACCTGGTACCTCAGTTTAGCTGTCTTCTGATTCAGTGCAGGGGCTGGCTTTGCCGGCTCCGGTGCTTTTACCGGTTCTGCCTCGCTCTTGACTTCCTCTTTGGCGGGTTCCTGTGACGGAGACGTTGCCGGGTTTTCAGGCAGCTTCGTCGGGATATCTGAGGGTTCGGTGTTTTTGACCACAACAGTCCTGACGGCAGCGGCCCTCTGAGTGTCCTGGTCGTTGGCGGGCGGTGTTTCTGAGGAGGCCTCGCCAGGTTTTAAAGCCCTTGCTATCGTTAGGTTTATCAGTGTTCCGGCAGGAACGTTGGCACCGTTTCTGGGGTTGGTCCTCAGTACCGTACCTGCAGGGACCTCCGCTGAGGGTGTCTCTGTCCTGCTTCCCACTGTAAGACCTATCTGTTCGAGCACCTGGGCCACTACATCCGGTGCCTGCCCCTTGAGATCAGGAACGTTTACAAATGCACTGCCGCCGCTTCCGCCTGAACTGACAAGCAGGCTTACCATGCAGTTCGCCGCGACCTGCTGGGGTGCAGCGGGGTTCTGTGCAATTATCGATCCCGCGGGTTTAAGCTTGTCCGCGACCCTGATGATCTTATCCACCTTGAAACCTGCTTCGCTCAGCCTCTTTACGCCTTCTTCAAACTTCAGGCCTCTCACATCCGGGACAGGAAGGATGGATCCGCCTTTGCTTACCCTTACGATGACCACTTTTCCCTTTGATACTCTCTCCCCAGCAGGGAGGTTCTGGGAAATAACTGTGTCAGCCCTTTCAGGAGAATCGACCTGATCGACCTTTGCAAGGAGGCTTTCCTTCTGAAGAGCTTCTACTGCATCTACAAGCTGCAGGCCTACCATGTTTGGCACGGTGGCACTTTTGTCCTCAATAAAAACTGTCTTGATCCCAAAATATGCACTGGCTATGATCACTATAAATGCTATTACCATGCCCCAGCGATGAACTTTACCCATTAATACGATCTCCTTCCCTTCTATTTGCGCTTTACAAGAAGCGCCAGATAGAAACCGTCGATCCACGGAAGACCGGGCCAAATCAGAGTGCCGTACGGTTTGCCCTTTGACATGAGCTTATGGCTTCTTTCCACAGGAACTTCGGTAAGTTCGGGGTGCCGGGCCATGACCGAAGCCACTACCTTTTCATTCTCTTCCCTGAACATACTGCATGTACTGTATGCCACAATGCCTCCCGGCGCAACGAGAGAGACA
Organism: Synergistaceae bacterium; assembly: GCA_012727545.1. Taxonomy (GTDB): domain Bacteria; phylum Synergistota; class Synergistia; order Synergistales; family Synergistaceae; genus Caenicola. The sequence continues at coordinate 6,497 of JAAYHA010000155.1, forward strand.
GCCCTGTCAAGAAGTTGTCTCTGAAGATCCGCCGCGTCTGAAACCATCTCGGGAGTTATCCTCCATTTGCTCTCCGGATGCCTTCCCCATGTACCGCTTCCGGTACATGGAGCATCGAGCAGTATCGCTTTAGGCTCTGTCTTCGGCTCAAGCCTGAGAGAATCCCCGCAGAAAAAACTTACTCTGTCCCGGGCGGACATCCTTATCATCTCGTACTCTGCCGATCTTATTCTGCCTTCGGATATGTCCCACGCCTCGATCTTCGCTTCCGGCATCATATCGGCAAGCTGACCCGTCTTGATGCCCCGTCCGCAGCACATGTCAAGCAGAGGCTCTCCCTTCCATCTTTTGGAAAAGGCCTCCGCAACAAACATTGAAGATTCGCTCTGCGGTGTTATCCTGCCCTCTGAAAATCCGGGGATCTCAAGCGGGTAAGGGTTCGCAGGGGTACGGACCGACCTGTCCAGAAAGGGGGAAGCCCAGGCTTTTTTCCCTGAAGCTCTGTACTCTTCCAGCCATTCTTCCCTGTCTACCCCACGGGAAAGCCTGAGCGAAAGATATGTCCTCATTCCGCTTGACTTTACAAGGTGTTTTGCTTCTGATATCGACATGTCCTTGGACCACTGAGCGGCCGCCCAGCCCGGGATACCCCAGTAAAGTGCCTGGTCTCTGAGTGCGCTGCTTTTTTTCAGCTCTGCCAGATATGGCTTGGCTTCATCAGCCACGGTATGCAGTACCGCATTGACAAGTCCGATATCATGATCGTCGCCCTTTGATTTGATTGCCTGTACAAGGCCATTGACGAGAACAGGAAGTGCGAAATATTTAAGCTCCACTATCCCTGATATTCCAATGATAAGTGCGTTGTGCGTAAGAGCAGACATATCTTTTGTGTTTCGTCTGCAGTATTTCATGAGCAGATGCTTCCAGAGTCCCTGTCTTCTGAGCGAACAGTAGACAAGGGTAGCAGCAAGCACCCTGTCAGAAGGAGCAATATCCGTGTATAACTTCCTGAGCGCTTCTGCGGCGAAGGCGCCTTCACTTACCTCGCCATACACCTGGAGCGCCGCTTCAATACCTCTCATCGGGGCCGATCACCTCTATGTGCGGATTTCCGCTTTTTCATGGAACGGTTCAAATATAACAAAAAAGGAGGCAGCCATATGCCACCTCCCGATATTTTACACTATTTTCCTAGTCTCTGCGCATTCCTCTGAGGGCAATGAGCCTCACAAGCTGGAGTATGGTCATTACCAAAGCTGCTACATAAGTGAGCGCAGCCGCGTCAAGAACAGCCTTTGCGCCTCCCACTTCGTTGCCTGCCAGAAGACCTGTCTCCGAAAGCAGCTTAAGTGCCCTTGCACTCGCGTCAAACTCCACAGGCAGGGTCACGAGGTGGAATACGAGGACTCCGCAGAAGAGCAGTATGCCTATGTTGAGCAGCGGGGTATAACCCATTATCAGCCCGATAAAGAAAAGGGGCATGGACATAGTAGAGCCAATGCTTACGGCAGGCACGATGGAGTTCCTGATCCGGAGGAACGCATATCCCTCTTTGTCCTGGATCGCATGTCCTACCTCGTGTGCAGCAACACCTATCGCAGCAATGCTTGAATTTCCGGACACCGCGTCTGAAAGGCGAAGCACTTTGCTCCTGGGATCATAATGGTCTGTAAGATGGCCCTGTATCCTCTCCACCTTTACATTGCTCAGTCCAAATCTGTCGAGCAGTGCCCTGGATACCTGGTCTGCAGTAACGCCGCTTGCGGCCCTCACTTCACTGTATCTTGAAAAGGCTCCCTTGACCTTGAACTGGGCCCACAGGGAAAAGAGCATCGCAGGTATCAACAGAATTATGGTCGAATCCAAATATGGGAACATCATTTTACGACACCTCCGTTGTTATAAACCATATTAGTCTATATTAGTCAGACTAACTGTGTCTTCCGTAAAATCCCGCAATCTCTTCCACTGTTCTTTCCTGTTCCTCGGGAAGGAGTTCAGGAAAAATGGGAAGTGCCAGAACTGTTCCGGCAAGCATTTCTGAAACGGGGAAATCGCCTTCTTTATATCCAAGGTATGAGAAACAGTGCTGGATATGGAGGGGCAGAGGGTAGTAGACTCTTGTGACGACGCCGCGCTCTTCGAGATATGCCTGGAGCTCATCCCTTCTCTCAGCCTTCACTACATACTGGTGATACACATGCCTGTTGCCGGACTCTTCGACCGGGGGAGTGACCTTGTCAAGAAGTCCCTTCTCCTTGAAGAGGATCATGTATCTTTCAGCCACTATCCTGCGTTCTTCGTTCCACTCCTCCAGATGACGGAGCCTAACTCTGAGTATTGCTGCCTGGACAGCATCAAGACGGCTGTTTATGCCAACTTCATCATGGAAGTATGTTTTGCCTGAGCCGTGGACCCTGAGGCTCTTTATCCGCTCGGTTTTTTCTTTGCCGTGGGGGATGGATATCATACCGCCGTCGCCGTAGCAGCCAAGGTTTTTTGTCGGGAAGAACGAAAAACAGCCCAAGTCGCCAATAGAACCTGCCCTGCATATCTTTTTGTCTATTACTCTGTGGGCTCCGATAGCCTGTGCACAGTCCTCTATAAGGGCTATCCCTCTTTGGCTGAGTTCGTCCTTTATCAGTTCCAGTTTGCATGTCTGTCCGAAAAGGTGTACCGGGAGGACCGCCTTTGTCTTTGGTGTGATCTTCTCCATTACCGATTCCATAGAGAGATTGTAAGTGTCAGGATCGACATCTGCAAAAACAGGCTTTGCGCCGTTCCTTGTTATGCAGCTTGCCGTGGCAAAGAAGGTAAAGGGTGTAGTTATGACCTCGTCACCCTCTTTGAGGTCCAGCGACATCAGGGCCAGCACCAGGGCATCCGTACCGGATGCGCATCCCACTGCGCTTTCGACATCCAGATATGCCGCTATCTCCTTCTCGAGAGCCTCAACTTCCGGCCCCAGAATGAAATGCTGCGTCTCAAGCACCCTGTCAAGGGCGACTCTGACCTCTTCTTTCACCCTGTTGTAATTTCTTGTCAGATCAAAGGACGGTATTTTTTTCTGTCCTGTCATAACCCAATTCCTCCCTATGATGAAAATGCTTTGTTTTGCTGAGCGAGGCCATTAATGTTTGCCAAAAGGTTTCTTCTCTCGTACGGCTTTTCAAGGACCGCGTGAGAGTGGCGCAGATGGTCTCTCATTAACCTGTCCGCGGATTCTTCGTCCCCGGACATGATAGCTGCCAGTATTTTTCTGTGTTCCTCCGTGCTGAAATTTTTTTCCTCTGTGAATGGATCGTAGAAAAGTATATATACATTTGTCCGAAGAATAATATTCTCAACGTATTCAATGAGGACGATATTTTTGCTTGCGTCAGCTATCAGCCTGTGAAAATTATTATTCGCTTCCAGATTTGCCTCAAGGTCCCTGGCAAGGAAAGCTGATTCCTCGTCCTTAAGCACCTCTTCGAACCGGTCCGCAGTTCGCCTGTCGATCCCGTTTCTGCACGCCAGATGTACGCTCAGGGCCTCAAGATATCCCCTTACATCGTAAGCTCCCTCGACCTCTGCCACGCTTGGGGCAGCCACTCTTGCCCCGCTGTTGGGAATGATCCTGACAAGGCCCTCGCTTGCAAGGCGCCTGAGAGCCTCCCTTACCGGAGTCCGGCTGACTCCCAGCTCACCGGATATCTTGACTTCCGGCAGTCTTTCCCCCGGTTTTAACTGCTTGTTTACGATCTTTGACCGCAGCTCAAGATATACGAAATCTGATGAAGTATTATAGTAGCTTGAATAATGTATCACTAATTTTCCCCCTGAAACCACTATCTTCGATATTTAACTTCTGACCTCAGTTCAACAACGTCTCATCATAACATATATTCATACTATGGCAAGTTTGACATATATCGTTTTATCACTAGAATTATCCCATGTACAAAAGACTTTTGGTCCTTTTTCTCTCATTTGGAACGATTATAGCCTTTGGCTATGCCCTGGGCGGCCTTGGCGGCTACATGTTCGATCAGGGCAAACCGAAGGTCATAGCTGCCGGTCTCATAGGAGGAATAGTCTCCGCTTATATTGCTCTTAAGGTCTGGCGGACATACCTGGACGACATCGACAGGGAAAACGAAGATGCAAGACTGCAGAATGAAAATGATCGTCCAAAAGACGAGCCTCAGTTTACTGACGAGAAATAGTCACAGACCTTATCTGCTATCTTTGAAGCCGCACCGCGTTCAAGTACTATTTCCGAATATCCCCTCACTATCCCGCTCAGCCTTTCGGGATCAGAAACAAGCTCTTCAACGAGTCCTGCAACCATCGACGGAGTCATTACACCCCTGTGCTCGGGAACTATCTCCTTGCCTGTAATCCTGTTGGGAAGCGATGCATATTTGAGTCTCCTGCTGTACCAGTAGACCAGTTTTTTCTTGAGCACCTTCGCTCCGGGAACGGACATCGGGATCATCCCGGGGATACCGTCAAGGGGGATGTTCTCAGCCTGGTTAAGTGGGATCACGGTAAGGAGCGGCACACAGAGTGAGGTTATCTGCAGGTTGTTTGTTCCCGGAAACGCAACAGCAAGCGTTGAGGCCTTTATAGCCTCAAAATTGTTTTCGCGTATAAATCTTATCCTCCCCGGCCCGTTCCATAATATTTCTTCCGCAGCCGATCCGCCTCTCCAATTCAGGCCCGCCTCATCAAGGCCTTCGATGAGCAATTTTTCATCAACGGTAGGCGCGACAGGCAAAAAGGCATGGTAGTTTGGGTGGTTTGTCAAAAATTCCATTGCTGCACATGAAAAAAAGGGAAATCCATCCCGGTATTCAAATGGCCTGCTGCCGGGCAAAAATGAGAGAGCCTGCTCACCGTCGGACAGGCCCATGATACGCCTTGCCTCATCTGCATCCCCGCATTCGGGGGCGCTGTCAAATATGAGGTTTCCGACCTTGGTCACACGATCCCTTTTGACTCCCTGAACAGCAAATCTATTTTCAGCAGCCGCGTCCGGCACAAAATAATGACCGACGCGTGATTTCCATCTCGGTCTTGACGTGTATATCATCCAGTTACATCTCAGTTTCGCGGAAAGCAAGGCGCCGAAGAAGGGGTCTCCTCCCAACTGCAGGACCAGTTTTTTTCTGTCACTGACTAAACCGCGGTTCTTCCATAACTCTTTGAAGGTGTACACCGAATCGATACCGCCAATCTCTTTTCCATACTCGGCCTCCATTCCGCTGGCATACTGGCAGGGCAGTACAACAAGAGAGACCTTGGCGGGAAAGCCTTTTGAGGCAAGCCCCGATACTACCGGCCTTACCCATCCGGATACTTCTCCGGGCGAATTAGTAAGAATAAAAAGTTCGTCCATTTTTCAGATACCACTCTTTCAGCTTGCAATGTCACGCAATGTAACGGAGGAACATTCAGCAATGAGATGGTATAATTATAAGGTTAAAAATTACAGATTGGGGACCTGGTCATTGTTTATTCCTCTTGAGGGCGAAAACATTATTTGCCTTGCAAACACGATAGCCATCTATAAGACAGACAACGGGACAGAAATACTGAAAAGAGACGGCTCTGTCATCACAACAGGCTTCACCCCTACCACCCTTAAAAAGCGACAGCTTGCTTTCTTCATCAAAAGGACGATCAATGGAAGGAGTTCATCAATAAATGGATAATATGTGCATTCCAAACAACTCA
>JAAYHA010000156.1 GCA_012727545.1 Synergistaceae bacterium
CCCTGACGCTTGCCCTGCAGACAGCCGGATATGACAAAGTCTTCAGCAAAGTCGGGCTTGAACCGACAGGGGATTCCTTCAATTCCATAGTGAGACTCGAGACCAAAACGGCTCACCCGCTGAACCCTATGATAAACGCGGGCGCGATCGCTACAGCAAGCTGCATACCGGGGGAGGACCCCTTCGAACTTTATTTGGACCTTGCGAGAAAGGTCTGCCTCAACAACGAACTCTCTATAAACATGGAAGTCTACCTCTCTGAAAAACGTGCCGGGATGAGAAACCGCTCGATGGCATACTGGATGAAGAGCGAGAACATAATTGAGGGAGACCCCGAAGATGCGCTCGACCTCTATTTTAGGATGTGCTCGGTCAACGTAACTGCTGAAGACCTGGCCAATTGGGGAATGGTGCTCGCAAACGACGGGGTCCATCCGATAAGCGGGGAGAGGCTCGCTGAAAGCTGGATATTGAGGATCGTCAAGACTTTCATGGTCACCTGCGGCATGTATGACGGTTCCGGTGAATTTGCGATCAAGTCCGGGATACCCTCAAAAAGCGGTGTCGGAGGCGGCATCCTCTCAGCAGTGGAAGGCAGAATGGGAATAGGCGTATTCAACCCCTCTCTTGACCATAAAGGAAACAGCGTAGGAGGCATGCACCTCCTTGAACATCTTTCAAAAAGCCTGGGACTGCACTATTTCGCCGGGAAAACAGCGGTAAGTGCCGGCAAGCAATAGGCGAGCGGTGGGCAAGCGGTCGGCAAGCAATAGTAAGTGCGGTCAAACTATCGTCAAACGTTGTCAAACAGTAGTCAAACGACCATAAGGGCGGGGGAATTGCAGCGTCTACGCTGCGGGGAATTCGCGAACTGAGAACCATGTTCGCTGGAGAATTTGCTCGCTTCACATCGCGGGGAATTCAATCTTAATCCATAGGTCTTTAATTTACGTCGTCCCCTGACGCTTCTAAACGGGGACCCAGTGTCTCTAGATTCTTGCTATAACTAGCTTTTTTTCAACCTAAACAAAAGCCGCTGGATTCCCGATTGAAACATTCGGGAACGACGGTGCTTTTAAATTCTTATTCAAAAACTCAATTCTCCGCCTGACGAAGTCAGGCAATTCTCCAGCGACCGGGCTTGTCGCGAATTCTCCGCAGCCGAAGGCTGCAAATTCCCCCGGATCTTCCGCCCGCCACTACAATTGTTTCACCACCGCTTCACCACTGCTTCACAGTGATAAAATCGCTGTTCCCCCATTTTTCTTACGCATTTTATGTATTGACAACATGGAGAAATAATAGTAATCTTCACTAGCTTGGTAGGGATGGTGAGGATTATGGCGATTTCACAAAAATGTCAATACGCTCTTAGGGCAATATACGAGCTGGCGCTTCATCAGGACGAGGGTCCCTGCAAGATAGGGACTATTGCCGAAGCCCAGTCTATACCCGTACGTTTCCTTGAAAATATCCTTAACAGCCTCAAAGGCGCGGAAATTGTCGATTCCGCGAGAGGAAAAGAGGGCGGATATTATCTTCTTAAGCCTGCAGACAGCATAACTGTCGGAGAGGTGATAAGGTTTGTCCAGGGGCCCCTCGGACCCGTTGAATGCACGAGCCGTGTGGATGACGACTGTGATTTTTACAGCGACTGCGTCTTCAGGCCTCTCTGGGACAAAGCAAGGGCAGCACTTGAAAGCGTTTATGACGGGACCACATTTCAGGATCTCGTCGACCAGTCAGCGAATGTTTGCAGAACACCACAGTGCAGCTGCAATAAAAAAAAGATAGAATCAAAATCCCATTAAGAGGTGACTTGTTATGACACCGCGTAAAGTTTATCTGGACAACTCAGCAACAACTCAGGTCGATAAGAGGGTACTCGAAGCAATGCTTCCCTACTTCTCGGAAGATTACGGAAACCCGAACAGCCTCCACGCCTGGGGAAGACAGGCAAGGGTCGGAGTGGACAAAGCCCGCGCACAGGTGGCAGAGCTCATCGGAGCACAGCCGAAGGACATAATCTTTACCGGAGGCGGAAGCGAAGCCGACAACCTGGCGATCAAGGGAGCGGTATGGGCCCTCAAGGAAAAAGGAAAACACATCATCACCAGCTCCATTGAGCACCATGCCCTTCTGGACACGGTGAAATGGCTCGGGAAGAATGGATTTGACTACACTATCCTTCCCGTTGACGAGACAGGAATGGTGGATCCCAAGGAACTGGAAGCGGCTATAAGGCCCGATACGATCCTTGCCTCGATAATGTTCGCAAACAATGAGATAGGTACTATCGAACCCGTAGCCGAACTTGGCGAGGTCTGCCGCAAACATGGTGTACTCTTCCACACGGACGGTGTCCAGGCTGCGGGTCATATCAAAATAGATGTCAAGGAACTGCCGATAGACATGATGACCATGGCTGCCCACAAGATGTACGGGCCCAAGGGAGTCGGCGCCCTCTACGTCAAAAAGGGCATAAAGCTGATCCCGGTCATACACGGAGGCGGACAGGAATTTGGAGTCCGTTCGGGAACGGAAAACACCCCGGGGCTGATAGGTTTCGGCATGTCGGCTGAACTGGCGGGAAACCGCCTGGCGAGCGGCGAAATAGATAACGAGATACGCCTGCGCGACAAACTGATCGACGGCCTTATGGAAAGGATACCGGAGATCACACTGACCGGGCACAGGACAAAGAGGCTCCCATTCCACGCCAGCATCTGCGTGAAGTATGTCGAGGGCGAGGGTATGCTCCTCCTAATGGACGCAGCCGGCATAGGGGTATCAAGCGGTTCTGCCTGCACCTCGGGAAGCCTTGAGCCAAGCTATGTACTCCTGTCCCTCGGAATGGACCACCCGACGGCGCACGGTTCTGTAAGGATGACGCTGAGCAAGGATACTAACGATGAGGACATCGATTATGTTCTGGAGAAATTCCCGCCCATCGTAGAAAAGCTTCGCTCCCTGTCACCTTTCTACAAGAAAAACCAATAAATATTGAATATCCCTGACAAAGGAGATGTTATAACATGTACAGCGAAAAGGTAGTAGATTACTTCATGAACCCCAGAAACGCAGGCAAGATGGATGACGCTAACGCAATAGGTGAAGTTGGAAATCCGAAATGCGGAGACGTAATGAAAATATATCTTAAGATCAACGACCAGGAGGTCATCGAAGATATAAAGTTCGAGACCTTCGGCTGCGC
>JAAYHA010000157.1 GCA_012727545.1 Synergistaceae bacterium
CAATCCAAAACACTCTACTACTATGGCTTTCGGCTTCATCTCCACGATCCTGTCAAAGTAATCGGCCCTAAACCCGGGGAACAGCTTCACCGGCATCACTTCGTTCGAAAAACGGATCTCATCGGCCAGGGTCCCTTTTCTGCAAAGCGTTTCCCTGTCGATGAACGGGGCTTTCAAAATGGTGGCTTTTTTATCCTCAGAGAGTCCGAGTTCATCGTAGTAAACAGACTTGAATGCCTCAAGCCTCTTCCCTGACATCTTTTTCGCTCTGGGACCATGTATCAGCCTTCCCGCAAATGTCACCGATACTCCCGACTGTCCTTTTAACAGAAGGGCTTCCATAAATCTGAACGCATCTTCAAGGTTCCTTTTGGCATCCGTTCCGGGCTCAGACATCGGGATCATAGACCCTGTCAGCACCACAGGCTTTTCCAGGTCCCTCATTACATAGGATAGGGCAGATGAGGTATACGCCATCGTGTCGGTGCCATGAGTTATGACATATCCGTCATATGAAGGGTTTTCCCTGATGCATTTTATGATCGCGATCCAGTCCGTCGGATCAATGTTGGAGCTGTCCTTTGAAAAAACATTCGCAATATCTATATATGCAATTTGGTAAATGCCCGGCACCTGTGCCGCAAGGGCTTCCCCCTGATCCATCGGCACCAGTCCCTCGGCGCTCTGCTGGGAGGCTATAGTACCCCCCGTCGATATCAGCAGTATCTTCACTTATCGTTCCCCCTTCACTATTTTTGGGCTAACTTTTTAACGGCGGAGAGGATCACCCTGACATAATCATCCCTGTCAGATTCAGTGATTATAGGTATAACATGGTCTTTTATGTAATTTTTCCCGACGATCATCGAGAGGACCGCTGAAGTTCCCGGATGCAGCCCGGGGCTTGACGACTGGGCGAAGACCGACCTGCTCATGTATGTGAAGCCGGCAGCGTCTTCGGAGACCAGCTTGGCAAGCTCACCGACCAGCCTCACCTTTACAGAAGATATTTCCGTCTCCCTAAGTTCCGTCGCTATCTTCTCAAGCTTATCCGCAAATTTTGAAGATAGCGCCTGAAATGAGTCGGCATCGTAATTGAGCAGGTCATTCCTGACAAAAAATGGAACAGAGAGATCCTTGCATGATTCTTCCAGAGCTTTAGCCACAGAGGGATCCCCTTTGTCCTCTGAGTAGCGTATGAGGAACCTATTGTGGTCGGACTCCTCGGAAAGTACGCTAAAGACCTTGCTTTCCGCAACTATGGTAGGGAGGGGATAACCTATTTTCTTCATCATCTCACCCTTCATGCCGTGCATGAAGTTGCCCTCGTAGTCTTCATCAGGTCCAAGGCCGCCTCCTGTGAAATTCACAGGCATTACAACGGAGACCGGTATCCCGTCATATTCAACTACCGTTCCCAATATAGCCCCTGCATTTTCTTCACTCTCGGGGACAACAAAAACTCTATCCGGGTCTGCCTTTTTGAACGAATCCAAAACCGAAAGGGCAAGCGCCGCCTGAAAACATGCTGCTGTCTCCGCTACTCCCTGTCCGTAGACACGGCCAAAAACTTCCGCTGCCACACCCTGGGAAAATAGGGCGTCTTTGCCCTCCGCCCTTTTCATCATCGCCGTTTCCTGAGGTGTGACCCTTCTTCTTGGCATTGTGGATGCACTTCCGCCGCCCATAAGTTTAACAGTTATCTTTTCTGTGGTGCAGGATATCTCCCTGACTCTGGTGTCAACACCAAGGGCCTTTGATACAATAGTCCCCGCAGCGCAGAAACCTCCTCCGTCATCCTGCTGGTAATTGTTGGCACCGTGTGCATGCGCTATGCCAACATGCCCGGTAAGTCCTACTATGCCATACTTCTCGTTTGATAATGCAAGTTTTTCTTTCATTGTGTTTATCCCTCTTCCTTAGTGATAGTTCTGCGTAAAAATCCAAAGAACTCGAAAGGCTGCTCCTAATATAACAAAAAAACCGCCGGCACAGTACTTATTTTACGCCGGCGGAATAAATCTAATAACGATAAATTTTTAAAATACTATTTTTTAGAGTTGTAGACTCCAAGATCCAGCTCGTTCATCAGTGAGGCGACGGTCACCATTCCCACTGTGTCACCCGTGACGTTGAGCATCGTATTGGGCATGTCGATCAGGTAGTAGATACCGGCGATCCAGGGCACTATGTCAAGGGGAAGCCCCATTACCTGAAGCAGCACTGCCGACATGATGATACCGCCTCCGGGGACTCCGGCAACGCCTGCTGCCATAATGATGCCAAGAGCGATAATGACCA
>JAAYHA010000158.1 GCA_012727545.1 Synergistaceae bacterium
AAGCGATGGAAGATGCGCTGGAGAAGGGAATAATATCGGGAGCGGTAGCGCTGCACTATCCCTTCCCACTAGGTGTTGCGACCATAGGCAAGGTGCTGACCCCTGCCAGGGCAAAACCCTGTTTCATTGCATCCTCCACAGGGACTTCATCATCCAACCGTGTAGAGGCCATGGTAAGGAACGCGATTTACGGCATTGCTGCGGCTAAGGCAGACGGCATTGCAGTTCCGACTGTTGGCATATTGAACCTTGACGGAGCTCAGACCGTGCTCAGGGCCCTTCAGAAACTTAGCGAGGGCGGGTATCCGATAACATTCGGGGCCAGCATGAGAAAAGAGGGAGGACCTATCCTGAGGGGCAATGACCTTCTTGCCGGAGCTGTAGATGTATGCGTGACAGACACCCTAACTGGGAATGTCCTGATGAAGCTTTTCGCTGCATGGAATACAGGAGGTAATTACGAGGCTCTTGGCTGGGGATATGGACCCTCGACAGGAGAAAACTGGAACAAGGTCGTATCGATCATATCAAGGGCATCCGGAGCTCCTGTTGTGGCGGGGGCAATTACGCTCAACGCAAGATGTGCAAAAAACGGATTGCCGGCGGCTGTAGCCGGGGAACTAAAGCTTGCAAAAAAAGCAGGTCTTGAAGAGATATTGGCATCACTTCAGCCAAAACAGACTTCATCGGAAGAAGAGGTCGCCACCCCGCCCTCGGAACCAACGGACGAGGAAATACACGGGATAGATGTCCTTGAGATCGAGGAAGCCGTAAAGGCTCTCTGGAAAGCGGGTATCTATGCAGAATCTTCGATGGGATGCACAGGTCCTGTGATAAAAATGGCAGCAGCAAGGATAGAAAAAGCAAAGGCCGTACTAAAAGAAAACGGCTACATCTAACCTCTGTTTTTTGTAAAAAAAGCAAATCAAATAGCGACAAAACAGTGCCGGGATCAGATTTTTCTTATCCCGGCACTGTTTTTTTGATATATTTTAAGCCACTCTTTTTTAGAAGGCAGGAACTACTCCCTTAGGTGCAAGGACTTCAGTAATGTATTTCTTTACCTCAGGTGAATTAAGGGCTTTGGAGAGAGCCTTTGTTGCAGGAGTATCTTTATCTCCGCTTCTCACTGCCAGGACCACGGCATATGGCGAATTTTTATCTTCAAGAGCAAGGGCCTCTTTTGTCGGGTCAAGCCCGGCATCAACGGCAAAATTCATTGTTATCACCGATATCGTTGTATCAGGAAGGCTTCGGGGAAGCTGCGGCGCCTCAAGCTCTATTATCTTCAGTGATTTAGGGTTATCTATTATATCCCTGGCCGTAAGGTCTTTTTTAGACGGATCCATTTTCAGGAGTCCCTCACGCTCAAGAAGCTTGTATGCGCGGAAACCGTTCGTTGGATCGTTAGGCACAGCCACTACTGCTCCCTTCTTGACGTCCTTAAGTGATTTTACCTTCTGTGAATATATGCCTATGGGAAGCAGGTGCACCTTAACCAGTGGGACTATGTCGAGCTTCTTTTCTTTTTTCATGTTGTCAAGATAGGGGACGTGTTGGAAGAAATTGGCATCCAGGTCTTTGTCCTGGAGGGCGTAGTTAGGCTGAACAAAGTCGGTGAATTCTTTGATAACCAGCTCGTAGCCGTCTTTTTTCAGCACCTCTTTTGCTACTGTTGCGATGTCTTTGGCCGGAAACGGAGTTACTCCGAGTACGATCTTTTTCTCGGCTGCAAAGCAGGCTGTAGGTATCAATATTGCTGCGATCAGGGCGATGATCAATGCTTTCTTCATTTCTTTATTCCTCCTTGTAATTTGTATTCCATTTTTAAAAATAAAAGGGCCGGACCCTAGCGGGTCCGGCCCTGATATGGCAAAAGCTGGCTAAGCGCCGACCATTTCAGGAGAGGATCCGCCCATGCCGCACATCATCATGCACATTATTCCGAATAGCGTATTATGCTGCATAGAGTTTCCTCCTTTCCTCAGTCGGGAAATAATTAAATTGCGGAAATTTTATATTGATGTTCGATAAATGTCAACCTAATTTTCTATGTTTCAAGAGGGAAAAACATCTTGCCGGGGTTCAATATGTTTTTCGGGTCAAAAGAATGTTTTATTCCTTTCAGTACTTCAAGTTCCGCTGCAGATTTGCTCTGTATGATTATATGCTGCTTTACATGTCCCACTCCGTGTTCTCCGCTTCCTACCCCTCCAAGGCTGATAGCCTCTTTGATGAGCTCCTCAAAAAATTCTTCTGAGTATACCGCCCATCTTTCAGGGGACATTCCTTCCGGCTTTATAGGTATAGGATGGATATTCCCGTCACCGATGTGAGCTATTATGCCCATTTCAAGTCCCCACTTGCTTCCGGCAGAACTTATCCTCTTTAACATCTCCGGAACAGAGGACAACGGCACCATTAGGTCTCCTGAGCTGCATGCATAGGGATCTTTGGCTCTCATGCCCTCGAGGCCGTTCTGCCTTACGTTCCACATAGCCGCAGAGTCTGTTCTGCTCTCAGCTACGAAAACTTCGAAAGCACCGCAGGACATGCAGATCTTGCCGACTACTTCGTAGCTTTCTTCAAGCTGTTCTTCGTTATCTGCCTCGATCTGTATTATAAGGTATCCTTCGCTTCTCTCCTGCTCAGGAAGCCTGCACCCGAGATATTCTGTTGTGTACTGTACGAGTTTTTTGTCCATAAATTCACAGGAAATTATTTTTTTGCCTGAGCTTATAACTTTTGATACGCTGTCTACCAATGTCTCGATGTCCGGGTAGCATGCAAGTAGATTTACTGTTTTTCCCGGTTTAGGCTCGAGGTTCACTATAAGCTTTGTAACTATTGCCAGTGTTCCTTCGCTCCCAATTAACAGCTGGAGCAGATTGTATCCCCATGTATCTTTTCTGAAGCGGCCTCCAACATTTATCACTTCTCCGGAAGGAAGAACGGCTTCCGCTCCCAGTATGTGCCTTCTGGTACTGCCGTACCTGACGACTTTTCCGCCTCCTGCGTTAGTGGCAAAGTTTCCTCCGATGAAGCTAGTCTCTGTGCTCATTGGATAACCGGCATAAAGAAAGCCCTTCTCAGCGGCAGCCCTGCAGAGGTCGTTGGTGACTACACCCGGTTCCACAACGGCGACTCGGTTCACGGGGTCTATTTCAAGGATTGAGTTCATCCTTTCAAGAGACATCACTATTCCTCCTGCAAGAGGGACGGCGCCACCATTCAGTCCGCTGCCTGCTCCTCTTGGAGTCACAGGGATCCTGTTAAGGGATGCGATCTTCATTACAGAGCTTACCTGTTCAGTGTTTTCAGGCCGGACGACAGCATCAGGCATATGGCCCCAGATCCTGCCGGCCTGATCCCATGAATAGTTTTCCAGGACATCCCTGTCTTCTGTAATGATGCCTCCGCTGCCGAGTACTGATGCCAGTTCCTTTTCTATATCCTTTGTCAGTCTGCCGTATACATCCATTTCTATGACTGCCTTTTCTTTAGTGATTCAATAAGTCCGTCAAGGATCTCCAATGCGTCGCCCTGGATACTCAGGTCTGCCACCCTGAAGATCGGTGCCTCCGGGTCATGGTTCACGGCTATTATTGTTTCTGCTCCCGACATGCCGGCGATATGCTGGACTGCGCCGGATATGCCAAATGCCAGGTAAAGCCGTGGAGTTACAGATTTGCCGCTAAGTCCTACCTGAGCTGAATATGGAGCCCAGCCAAGATCTACCGCCATACGCGAAGCCCCTACTGTTCCCCCAAGCAATCTGGCAAGTTCTTCAAGCTTTGCAAAATTTTTGGAGTTTTTCATACCCTTGCCGCCGGAAATGATTATTTCAGCTTCCTGGATGGGGAGGCCTACCGATGTCTCAGGACTGAACCCCAAATATTCCAGCGCTGATACCATCAAGTTTGACGAAGGACAGACTTTTATAAGCTCCCCCTTGCGTGACATGTCAGGACAGAGAGGTCTTTTTGATTTCGGCCTGACTGTGCACATCTGAGGATCGCGCCCTCTTGTTTTTATGTCTGCCATAACGTTGCCTCCGATAGCAGGCCTTGTCTGTATAAGTTTACCTGATCCGGGATCTATGGACAGTTCAGTGC
>JAAYHA010000159.1 GCA_012727545.1 Synergistaceae bacterium
ATTTAACATTTAGATTCCTCCTTGATAGAATGCTTCGATCCAGTTGATATCCTGTTGTTAACTGTTTTTCCATGACCAGAAACATTATTTAGTCAAAAACTTATTTATATTTTTTAGGGAATGTTTCTTTCCCAAGCTGCCACAGGTATTTATCAATTTCTTTTAAGTTATAAGCTTCAAGCTTGTAATAATTTCTAAATTTTATAAGTATATTTTTGAAATCAGCGTATTGTTTTAAATCATTGTTATTGAAGGCAAAAAATCCGTCTGTGTCCCTAAAATAACGCAGCAAACGATCAACATAGCTGTCGTAAATAGGAAAATCCAATGGGTTGTGATGGCTGCAGTATTTTGTTGCAAAAGAATAGAAATTTTTCAAACTGTTATTATTCATTCTTACTTTTGCTATTTCGTTAACCAGTGTTACATCTCCAACGGAAAGTCTTTCATCAATATTCAAAACCAATATATGTTTTGCTATCTGAAATGGGGAAAAGATATTCGTGCTGTAAAAGTCATTTAATGTGGATACCTTGACAAGGATGTCATCAATTTCAGTGTTGTAAGGGTACGTTCTTAGAAAAAGCTTATCTAATGCGCTTTCCTGCAGAGAATAATTTTCAAGGTCATCCCATCTTAATAAGTATTTATATATTTCATCACAACAGGGGCAAGGTACTTCCAAGAAAGTTTTTGAACTGTTGACCTTTGTAGTTTTATCAGATATTGATATTGGATTCGCATATTCATTTTTAGCTGGATTTTCAATTTCCGGGAGTCCTAGGAATTTATTAATTCCTCCATAGTCGCTATCTATAAAGGACTTCAGTTTTTTAATGGCGGTTATATATGTATATGAATCACTCTTAGGTGTTTTTCTTTTTGCTGTGTGTTCAAAGTAGTTTTCAAGCTTTTCACGACATAGCTGAATAGAATCATTGCTTGTAAAAATATCCCAAAAATCTATACCAATATTTGTTCGTGACGGGAAAAATGCATCGCTTAAAACCGAGCCATTGTCTTTTCGATCTGCACGCTCAACAGCAAGGTGTCGTTTGAATTCTGATCTCAACTGCTGTTTTTTTTCATCAGAGACGTTTACATCTTGCATAGATATACCCTCTCCTTTTGCAGTAAATACTATGTTTTATTATTTACAGTTTTGGAATTTTTATGCTTTACAATAAGCGTTAACTATACAAATGCTCCTGCATTTGTAATTACTTGACGTCATTTAAGTAACGGCTCTGGGGTCAGACCTATAAAATTTACAAATCCAGAATTCACAGGAGCTCTTCAGCCTTTTTTCGCAGCTGACCTCCGGCTTCCATAGCCGCTTCAAATCTTATGCTTTTCTGGATAACATCAGAATCCAAAAGAAGGTGCAGGCCCCCTATTTCTTTAAGCTTAGCCCCCGCTGTACCGATAACTCAGATGGATATTTTTCTGTCAATTGTGTAGGTCTGCCACCTCTGGTCTCCTGGCGGCAGATAAATTTTATTCTAAAGTTGACATTCTTTCTTAGATTATATAATAAAGTGCATATATAAAAGACAATATAAATACTTTTTTTATTTTAACAGCTATAATACTACCATTGCTTATTATATGTAAAGTTTGTGTTTTTTCATTTATCATCAAATCTTCAGAGTGCATATATTATTATCTAGAATACAGAGTTATGTTTTGACTTCATATTTGAAAACTACATAAAATAATACGTTGCTACAGATCATCCACTATTTTTTTCTTATAAGGGGGAAACAATATGCTTATTCGGTACTTTTGGCGTGATTGTAATTTCCGTAGCAAGAAATGGGGAGCAGTCCCTATGGATGTTTTTTGGCTTGAAGCCACTGAGGATGAAGCAAGACGCGAAGTTTTTCCATTGTTATCCAAATCCGCTATTTTCGAATCGGAAAAACTGGCTGAACAACCTAATGGTAAAGCTGATATGTGTGTAAACTCATCCAGATCTTTTTGTTTTCTTGTTGCCCGGGATCTGACTTCTATTGATCCGCTTCCACAGAATTATCCTGCCCCCCATATGTGGAGCGGATACTCCCCGTTCGAGATTATGCCTAGAATGGAAGTGGAATGTCTAGATCAGTTAAAGCGCATTTTTTCGCCACCAGAGATCGATTCCAGCGATGAATTTTCAGATAAAACAGAAGAGAATGTAAGCTCAGCAATGGGAGATATGAACTTAAATACGTTACTTAGTCAAGCTGAATTGGGTAGTTTGCCTGCGTGTGCTTCCTGTCCTTCCAGCCCTCATAATGCAGAAGGCACTGCCTTCGGTATAAGCTGCACAGAACACGGAGTGGACTGGAAATACGGTTCTCGGACGATCAGTATGATGATCTTGAGTAATCCGGCAGGAACAACTCCTGCACATACAGGTAGGCTCTGCTTTGTTCACAACAGTGAGAACCTCACAGACAAAACTGCACAGAACGCTTTTGCTTTGTGGCGGGCGGCGGTATCTCTTGAATTCAATGAAAAGAAAGATGAAGCAAAACGCTACTTGAAAGCAAACTACTGGACAAACGCGGCTCTACACGGAACGGATGAAAAGAAGTTGAATGCTGCTCGAAAATGCTGTACTACGGTACTGAAAGCACAGATTGATGTTTTGTCACCCAAAATAATAATTGCCTGCGGAATAGACGCGGCAAACTCGCTCTTTGAAATAGGTCTTTTAAGTAAGCCATGGAAGGAAATTAAGGATATTTTCAAGACTGGTGCTTATATGGAAAGGGCAACCCTTAAAGATGGATCAGAGGTTAAAGTTTATTGCACACTCCATACCTCCGGGTTGGCTGTGAATATTAATGCATCAAGTCTATACAGCGATTTGACAGAAAAGCTGATTACAGAAAAACGTAAATTTCTAGATACCCAACAAGCGATCGATTCTTTTTTGTGCGAATATTCTGCTGATACAACACGGGGGAAAGGAATGCGTGTTTTACTGTTGCATTGGCTTGACATTGGGCTACAAGTGCGATTAGCACATGAACAAGGTTAATCATGGCAACTATAATAAAACCAGACGTTCTCTTTGGCATTTCGAAGATTAGAGGGGTCAGAAGATTAGAGGGGCCAGACCTAGATAATTGACAGAAAGTGATATGTTCGTCTTTGTACAGTGTGGAAAGTTGAAGGACAAGTGCGATCTGTTTTTTCCGGCGTATTCCGGGCAAGAAAGAAGAACATGCAGTCCGGAACATAATACTCCTAAACATATCCGCATTTGCATATGCCGTGCCAGATTGATGCTTCGACCGGCAAGCATCTTGGACAGTGGTGAAAATAAATGTTGATTGAAAGGCATTATGATTACTGTTACAATCCTTAGGATCATGTATTAAACGGGGTTAAAAATCATTTTGACGCCAAAAGTGGAAATAAATTTATTAAAAGGGGAGGCAATATTAATGGATTTTCAAAAGATTATCTCACAAATGACACTGGAAGAGAAAGCAGGGCTATGTTCCGGGAGAAATTTCTGGTTTACAAAGGATATAGAACG
>JAAYHA010000160.1 GCA_012727545.1 Synergistaceae bacterium
ACTGCATCGGGCTTAAAGTCCTCTATCATCTTAAGTATCTTATCTCCTGCTTCGTCCATGTTTTCGGCAAAATGGCCGTCACCGCAGATAACAGTGCCGACTATCTCCGCCTGATTTCCAAAAGCAGACTTGAAGGCCATTCCGGGTCCAAGTGCTCCGGTACGGGATTCCGGTCCGACACCGGCTTTTTCTTCTCCGCCAATTCCGGCAAAAAACTGGTTTATATAGTGAACTATCCTGTAAGTCATATATTTACCCTCCCCTACCAGGTCTCTGCTCCGAGCTTATTGAAGCCCAGTTCGCATGTAGCGCCTGTGATCGCCTGAAGTTCAACTTCTATTGATCCGTCAGGTTTCAGTGATCCGTCAAAGCCTCCGGCAATTACGTTTACGTATTCGTCATAACCAATTAACCTCTGCATTGGCAGGAGGGTCACGATCATATTAGCATTACCTGCCGTAACTACAGCGTTTGCTTCTGTCGCAGCATCTGCCAAAGATTGGCTCGCACCGTCCCTGCCGGCAAATTCATCTGTTATCAGAACCGTTTTTATACCGGCCATTTCTGCCCTGCGGCAGTTCATGATCAAGTCTGCGTCGGGATTACCGAATCCTTCTTCACTGATGACAAGCCCGTCTACCCCGAACATACCGGCAATTTTTACCGCAAAAGAGGAACTTCTTTTTTTGTCTGCGAGAGTAACGTTCTCATTGGTAATGATGACTCCGACAAAATTGATATCCTTGCCGTGACGCCCGTAAAGTGACTTTATCACAGGGTTGTTCAGGTGAACATATGTGCTGTTTTTATCGCAGGCTGAAACACAGTTGCCGGAGACAATTGCACCGTCCATCGTTTCGTTTGGATGGATGATAGTTGGAAGGATCCTTTTCGCATCGATACCGTATACATAGGTATCGTGAAGCAGTCCCTGAGTTTGGAGCATATAGAGGTATGCCACTTTCGGAAGGCCGGGATACAACTTCATGCTCTGAGCAAAAGGTTCCACCTCGTAAGTTTCGGCCTTATCTGCTCCCTGCCCTGACTCATATACGCTTTTTGCAAGGTACATCGCAGCTTTGAGTCCGGCCAGCCTGCAGGCTTTTTCGTAATCATGCTTTTCCAGTCCGTCTTTAGGCTCAAAAACCAGAACCACATTGCATGTTTTGGAAAAAGGCGTGTAATCGGCACCCTTTCCTGACATGTCTATTATCCCTTCCTGAAATCCAACGATCCTTCCGCATGTAACGACCGCAGCACCTTCAAGGACAAGTGTCTTTCCCTCTCCCACAGATTCGACATCGCTTACCATTCCTGGGAAGACCTGTCCGCTGCCTTCCACTTTATACCTTGGCTCGATCACATCTTTTACGGGAACTATTCTTACACTTTCTCCGGGAAGAGCGATATCCGCATTAATGCTTTTAAGGTTGTCATCATCTGCTACAAAGGCCAAAAGGTCTTCTTTGCTTACCTGAAGGGTCCCGTCTTTCAGCACTTCAGTGCTGCCGCCCCACTTCACACCTTTAATACTTACCTTCAACAGTTCAAGTTTCATAAAAATCCTCCTCATGATCAGTGATTGGAATTTTTTTTAAATCAAAACCTTGCTTTCGTTTCTCACCCCCCGCTGTATCTGTGAAGATCACAACGAAGAATTCCGCATTCCCTCAAAGTATCTTCAATTAATGCAAAGTCAACATACTTATAGTCGTTATCAATTTCATCAGGCATGTCACCTGGAATTCTTTTAATTTCACATTCGCGGAAAATGTTCATGGCTGATTCGATCAGTTCAAGCGAGTATCTGTCTGCAGGAATATGTCTGTCTTTCTTCTCTCTGCTCAAAATAAGTGTCCTGTAAGGCTGTTGGGCAGGCTTGAAATTTCCGTACAACGGGCTGGCTACAAGCTTCCATCCCTGATGGATCATATCTCTTGCAATAGTCAGAACTGATATTGCAGGCCCATCAATAAGCTTTGCATCATCAACACATTCCGCAAGGTCTTTGTTGTTTGTTATACAGGTATAAAAAAAAGGGAACAAGACCACAGGAACCCCGCCTCCCAGCAAGAGATCCTCTGTCCCCGTTCCCCAAAAGTCAAATTAACGACCTTCAGTCGTATTCAGAGTACTGTCCGGCAGCAATCCTTATGCCTGAGAGTTTCAGCTTAAAAAGCCTTGCCCCTTCGGCGCTCCCGGCAAAAACCAGGGAGTCTCTCTTGCTGCTTTCATACAGATTATTGTCAGTATAACAAGAGCCACGGTCTTGTCAACCGTAGCTCTTGTTTTACAAAAAATATTATATAACTAACTTATAAGGTGCTATTTACCACTTAAGTCCTGTTATGAATATAATTCCAATGCATACAGGTGCTACAACGCGGCATATCCAAAGCCATGTCGTGTACATCGGGAAAACGAGCTTGCCGTTGTCAGTAACTTCAGCCTTGGCACCATCTGTCCACACCCATCC
>JAAYHA010000018.1 GCA_012727545.1 Synergistaceae bacterium
GTATGCGCCGAGTATCGAAGGATAGTCTTCCTTTCCCCCGAATCCTCCGCCTGTAGCCGCCTGTTTGATGATAACCTTTTCGGGGGGAAGTCCCATAACCTTCTGGATCGCTCCGTGGACGTAGAATGGACACTGCAGCGAGCCTGTTATCTCGACTGCTCCGTCCTCGCGCATAAGGGCTGCCATGCCCTGGGTCTCAAGGTAGAGCTGCTCGTGGAATCCTGTCGCCCAGTCTCCTTCGACAATGACATCTGCCTCGGCGAACCCCTTTTCAATGTCGCCGGCTCCGTTGAGATATTCATCAATAATATTGTCGCTTCCCCAGATGATCTCTTTTCCTTCCAGCGCCTCTTCCATCGTCAGCACCGGCTTCAGCGGCTCTATCTCAGGTTCCAGGGAGGCCATGGTCTCTTTGAGAAGCTTTGCATCCGGAGCTGCCACAAGTGCGATCGCCTGCGACATGTAATTTATCTCTTCTTCCGCAAGCGCGGGATAATCGTTCCTTACCATCGAAATGTAGTTTTCCCCCGGGATGTCTTCATGGGTCACCACTGTCACCTTTGACCAGTCGAAGGAGGAGGACTTTTTGATCCCCCTAAGCTTTCCCCTGGCAGTCCCGGACCTCACGATGCCTCCGACCCAGCATCCCGGTATCTCCATGTCCGCAATGTACTCCGTACGGCCTGATACCTTCCCCGGCCCGTCGTCCCTTAATGGTGAACTTCCAATTATATTAAATTCGGCCATCTGAAAACCTCCTGTCGATAAATACTGCGTACCGCGATAAGCTGCCAAGAAAACCGCTTGGCGCAAAGTGCGGCTAAAATCGAGCCGCGAGCAGTTGTTTTTAAATTATGGCTAAGCAATTGCTAAGCTGTCGCTGAGCGGTCGCTAAGCAGTCGTAAGGGCGGTCAAACGATCGTCAAACGGTAGTCAAACGATCGTAAGGGCGAAGGCCCTGCCCCTCTCCGTCATTCCCGTATGCCGTCGAGCGGGAATCCAGGTCTGAACTTGTCCTCGGTATCTTCATCTTTGGAGTGCGCCCCTTTCGTCGTCCCCGGACGCTTTTAACGGGGATCCAGCGGCTTTGGTTTTAGGGTCCATAAATCCAGTGATAAACTTAATTTAAAGACACTGGACGCCCGTTAAGAATCGTCCGGGCGAGACGAAGGGGCCAGCTCTAGCCTTGCTTCATGCTTCTTCTAGTCGTCCCAACAACTGCTTGCCAACTGCTTGCCTATCGCTTGCCGCGGCATATTCCCGCCGCACTCCCCGCCTGCCTTTCCAACTGCTTCACCATTGCTTCACTACCGCTTCACGCGACGTATCCCCGTTGCAGCTTCACTATTGTTGTTTAATGTCAGCAACTATTATACATTTTTTGCTCTGACAACACACTATCCGGGAGAAAATAGCCGTCAGCCCCTGTTCTATTTTCTTATCCTCTGCCACATATCTTTTATATATTTCTCAGAACCCTCAACGGTATCCTTTGAAAGAAACTCGCCGTCTTTCATGACGGGTTTGCCGCCTACGAAGAGGGCATGGGGCTTTCCATCTTTGCACACCTTTATGTCGGCAGCGGAACCGGCTTCAAGCTCGCCGACCCTAACTCCGGCCATCTCAAAGGGCCTTTCAAGCATTCTCTCTTCCTCTTCGCTCAGCCTATGCTTTTCTGACTGCCACTTTCTTTCGTTATCTATAGAGAGGTCTTCGTTGCTTGCCTCTCCGTCAGTTCCGATATATATAGGCACTCCCAGTTCCATGTATTCCCGCACGGCGGCAGTTCCCGCCTTTACCCGCTCGTTCATCCTGCCGTTGAAGACCACGGACATCCCGTGCTCCTTTATAAGCTCCTTTTCCCTTCGGCTCGTCCATACGCAGTCAGAGAGCAGAAGGTGATCGAGAGCGGAAACCTTTCCGGTCTCTTTGAGGTCCGCAAGTACCTCGACCGGCCTCATTCCGTAATTTTCAAGGCAGATCTTCACATCTCCCTCATCCTCGGAAAGATGGAACTGCACCTTCCGTCCGTACCCGGCACCAAGGTTTATTCCCCTGATGACCGCGTCAAGAGTGTTTGCGTGGAAGCTGTGCAGTGCCGGGGCGACTTTCACGGTCTCCGTCTCATATTCAAGGAGATCTATAAAGTTCTTTTCAGCATCTTCGGGGCTCTCATAGTAGCTGAGCTGAGACGCCATCTTTTCAGGATAGGCCTGCCGGTTCACCAGGTCGTAGTTCATCCTGCCGAAGAAGAGTCTTATCCCGACATCCTGAGCCGCTTTTATCACAGCAAGGTCCAGCTCGTTTCCCCTTTTGTTGTGACAGTAAAAAGAGACCATTACGGAAGTTTCACCGTAGGCCAGCATACGTCCGAAGGCCCTCACGCATCCGTGGTAAACCATTTCAGCCGTCATTTCGACGCTGTATTTATATATGGTCTCCCGGCACCACCTTGCCAGATCCCAGCTCTTGTCCGCTATTTCCACATATATCGACTGCTCCGGATGCGAATGCGCGTTGAAGTCCCCGGCGCTTAGCACAAACCCGTCGCCGAATGTGTAGTCAGGCTCCCTGGGAGGCCTGCCCTTCCCCAGAGACTTTATCTTTCCCGTAAAGCTGTCCACAGTAAGATAGTCATATTCCTTATAACTGCCCTCGATCACGATATCCATACGAATCACCCGCCTAGTTATTAGGATGATATCTTATCTGCGGTCCATTATAAAGGGGGAGGTGGACGACTGGCGTGGTAATGCCTGCCGGGGAATTTGCAGCCTCTGGCTGCGGAGAATTCGCGAAGTTCATCGCTGGAGAATTTGCTCGCTTCGCATCGCGGAGAATTGCCTGACTCCGTCAGGCGGAGAATGAGGGCCTTTAAAATCGTCGTCCCCGAGTGCCTCAATCGGGGATCCAGCGTCATTAAATCCTTGCTATAACTATCTTTCTAAGGCCTAAACAAAAGACACTGGATTCCCGTTAAGTAGCGTCCGGGAACGACAGAGAGGAGGTACAGTGCCTGCATCGACGGAGATTTTGAACCTCCGCGGCCTTTGGCCGCAATTCACCGCAATGCAAAGCGAGCAAATTCTCCGCGGTTTGAAAAACCGCAAATTCTCCGGCGGATGCAGTCTCCGCCTGCTTTTCCAACTGCTTCCCGCCGGCTATGCCGGCTCTTCACGGCGATGGGATCGCCACTTCTCGCGGCTTGAAAAGCCGCACTTCCCGCCGATGTTTCTGCGGCAACGTGCCCCTCGGGCACGCTATGCTGTAAAATAGACAACAGGTATTGTTGGGCAAGAAACCATCAGAAAGAGGGGTTTTATAATGAAAGAGATCATCAGTACAGACAAGGCTCCGGCGGCTATCGGACCTTATTCGCAGGGTGTGAAGGCAGGAGGGTTCCTCTTCCTTTCGGGGCAGATCGCGCTCGATCCAAAGACTATGGCCGTCGTCGAAGGTGATGCCGTGGCGCAGACAGAGCAGGTCATGAAAAACATGAAGGAAGCTCTGACAAGCCAGGGGCTGGACTTTTCTGACGTTGTAAAGACAACTGTTTTTATTAAGGACATGAGGGAGTTTGGAAGGATCAACGAGGTATACGGAAGGTTCTTTGCAAAAGACGCTCCCGCCAGGTCATGCGTTGAAGTGGCAAGACTTCCCAAAGACGTGCTTGTTGAGATAGAAGCCATAGCCCTTCTGAAGTAAGAGAGAGACATCGGGCTCTCCGTTAATGCGGGGAGCCTTTTAACACCATAAACACCCGCATTTCTTTGTGAGGGAGTGATAAATATGCTTCTCGTCGGAAACGGAAAACTTATCACAAGGGATCCAGATATGCCCTTTATCCCCGATGGCTGTGCCGCAGTCAGGGGTTCTGCGATATTCATGGTGGGAACGACATCTGAACTTCGGGGCAGATACCCCGAGGCAGAATTCATCGATGCCAAAGGCGGACTTATCATGCCCGGGTTCATCAACTCCCACATGCACTTCTACAGCACCTTCTCCAGAGGCATGACTCCCCCGGGTGAACCGGCAAAGGACTTTTCACAGGTACTTGAAAGGCTCTGGTGGAAACTGGACAAGGCGCTCACCCTCAAGGACACCTACTACAGCACAATGACCGCTCTTGTCGACTGCATCAAGTGCGGCTGCAC
>JAAYHA010000161.1 GCA_012727545.1 Synergistaceae bacterium
GAATGGTGTTTCAGATGGCTTTATGATCAGAAGGAAGTCTCTGTTGTCCTGAGCGGCACAACCAATATGGAACAGCTTAAGGATAATTTGAGAATATTCAGCGATCCATCTTCAGGAGTAATGAGCGAAGAGGATAAAAACTTTATTTCAAGTATCGCCAAGGAGTACGGAAGCAGTGTAACCATCCCCTGCACAGACTGCAAATACTGCATGCCCTGTTCCCACGGGGTGATGATAACGGCCGTCTTTACCCTTTACAACAAATACTGCAATACCATGGACACATCGGTAAAAAATCACTATAAGGAGGTTTTCTTCAAACAGGGCAGGGGGGCGGACAGATGTACCTCCTGTGGTGTTTGTGAACTCCACTGTCCGCAGGGCCTTAAAATAAGGGAACTTCTTGCTTTAGCACATGAGGAATTGATCAATTAGCTCGCTTGATGTTTGTTAACTGAAGCCAAGATCATTGTTGTAGGAACAGCAGGATCTGACGATCCTCGAAAGGAGCGTGCCATGAGCGGATATTTTGAACACAAAGTTGCAGCAGTCACTGGAGCGGCTTCAGGTCTGGGCCTGGGTATTTCAGAAGAACTTCTGAAAAGAGGTGCTGACGCAGTCTTTATGGGCGACTTCAATGAAGAAGGGCTCAATCGTGAATCAGAGAGGTTGAACACCCAATATCCCGGCAAAGTGTTCCCGGTACTTACAGATGTAACGAAACTCGATCAGGTCCAAAAACTCATATCAGAGGCAAAAGGTCATTCCGGGCATCTTGACCTGCTTTTCAATAACGCAGGAACGGGTCTAACCCTGCCCACAGAAAAGATCACCTTTGACATGTGGAAGTTCATTATCGATCTTAATCTGATGGGGGTCATTCATGGCACATATACTGCTATTCCCATAATGAGGGAGCAGGGGTTCGGCCACATAGTCAACACAGGATCCATCGCAGGAAAGATCCCTGTTCCGTACCAGGCTGTTTACGCTGCTACCAAGAGCGCAGTGATATCGATGACTGAATCTCTCCAGTATGAACTGGAAAACGAAGGGCTCAACTTCAGCGTTTTTTGTCCGGCGAATGTACGCACCGCGATATTTGGCGGGATTACACCTCCTGCTGACTCAGTAAGCGTAGAAGATGCCGTGGAATATATATTCTCTGAGATAGAGAAGGGTTCCCTTGTAATAGTCTTCCCTGAGTCTGCAAGGTCTGCAGATTATCTTTACAGGGAAAAAAGGAATGAGTTTGACAAGCTGATGAAGCAGCTAGCCGACGAGAGACGGGAGAACTACCGGACCAAAGGCACATACTGTTAAAAAAACTTTACTTGTTTAAATCGATTCTTCAAAAGCCCGGCGTTTTATTTAAACCGGGACCGGTCCTGAGGAGGTTTTGGACATATTTGGCGGGTGGTCTTCAAAAAAAGCTGATATTCCAATAGACCTTGTAATACTTATGATCGCCGGCCTCACCATGGTCATCGCCGGGCTTTTGCTTTTTCCTGTCTATTTGGGCCTCCTGCCCTACTATGAAAACGGCCTTTACGGCCTTCTGATATTCATATATGCGCTTCAGATAACAGTACTTGGCAAGACGCCTTTCGGGGACGTTCCTCAAAGACCGTTATCGGTGCTAATATTGGGTATTTTTGTAGCCTGTGTTGGTATAATCACATGTTTCATCCCAGATCTTCTGAAAGAGATACCTCGTTTCTTACTTTTCATATGTTTCGGCCCCGGAGGCATTATCCTTCTCCTGCAGATGTTTTTTTCAAAAGGAAAGTTCCCTATGTGGAGGAAAAAGGGAGGGATACTAATGACGCTTGCGTTAAACTGCGCTGCAGTATATTCCCTTTCGATATTCATCTCCATTCTGCTGATCGACAAAAATTTCATTTCGGGAGGGCTTGTTGCATTTTCAGTCCTTCTTTACGGAGTTCTGATATTTTTCCTTACGGCTGTGCTTTATAAGATATACGCCCTCTATCCCGACAATACTGAAAGGCAGTCCGGAGGTGTGAAGCTTTCAGACGATCGTGCAGTGATCCTTATAACAGGAGTATTCATGGTTGTGCTGGGCATATTGCTCATACCCGTGACAATAGGCCTTCTGCCATTTTCAGGAAGTGCGCAGCTGGGACTGCTTGTTGTTATAATGTCACTTCAGATGGTTGCTTTCGGAAATACTCCCATCAGGTCGTTTTCAAGAACATGGCCTCTTGTCTGGCTTGGACTCTTTTTTGGATCACTGGGCATAATTTCGTGCATTATACCCTGGATACTCGTACCTACCCTCACTTTCATCATTGCCCTTCTTAATATCGGAGGAGGAGCGATCCCTTTCATAAAAATGCTTTTGTCAAAACAACGAGATAAAGGAACTGATAGAGGATTTGTCCCGCAGGTGATCAAAAGACTTTTCCTGACCCAGATGTTACTAAATATCCTTTCGGTAGTTTTCGGAACATCCATGCTGGTAAAAAACCTGATCCCCGGTCCTGTAATAGGAATAGTGCTCACTGCAAACGGATCAGTACTCCTCTACCTTCTTACTCTCCTCTTTAAAATCGATGAGATGAAGATGGGCGCGGAATAAGCTCAGTATTCATGCTCTTGCTTCAGCCAGATAACAATGTTATATGTTATTACAGAGTATTTCAGAGAACCTAAATTCATAATGGGGGGGAGCCATAATGTTCAGGCGAGCGATAGTAGCATCTGATTTTTCAAAGGAATCAATTGCTCTGGTCAACACTTCCGGAGGTCTTAAAGAATTTGGAACGGCAGAGATATTGCTGCTGCAGTTCTGGGGCTCACTTGATGTCCTCGGAGTAGACAGTTTTTACAAACCGACTGTCTTCGAAGATTTCGAAAAAAACCTCCAGAAACAGAAAGCTGCACTTGAAGAACAGGGATTCATAGTTGAGACGAGAGTTCTGGAAGGTCTTTCTGCGTCTCAGGTAAATAAGATCGCGATCGATGAAAACTACTCCCTGATAAGCGTAGGGTCTGACAGGCATATTTTCAGTTCGATGGCAAACGAGCTCATACACAATGCCGAGAGACCCACCTACATATTCAAGACTGCAAACGGAAAAACTGCAGAAGGCTATGGCAAGAGGGAAGTTTCAGATGGAGTGGCAGACCACGTGCTTTTCGCGACAGACTTCTCAAAGAACTCAGAGGTCGCGTTCAATTACCTTGTTGAGATGATACCTCTGGTAAAAAAGAAGATATCTCTTGTCCATATCCAGGACGAGTACAGGATATCTCCTTATCTTGACAGCAAGATCGAAGAGTTCAACAGGATAGATTCGGGAAGGCTTGAAGCAATGAAAAAAGTGCTTATGGACAATGGATGTCCGGATGTTGAGACGGTGCTGAAATATGGCTCGCCATCTTCAGAGATACTGAAAAGCGTAAAGGAACTCTCCGCACAGATGGTCGTCATGGGAAGCCAGGGCAGGGGGTTCGTCAATGAATTTTTCCTTGGCAGTGTCAGCCATAACATAGCGCGGCAGTCACCCG
Organism: Synergistaceae bacterium; assembly: GCA_012727545.1. Lineage (GTDB taxonomy): Bacteria > Synergistota > Synergistia > Synergistales > Synergistaceae > Caenicola. The sequence continues at coordinate 3,535 of JAAYHA010000161.1, forward strand.
TCCATGTCCTGCTTATCCCTGCAAAAAGACAGTAATTTTCAATTATCTTACCAGGAACGGACCGGGGAGAGCAGAAAGATATTCGGCTCTCCCCACATTTTTTATAAATAACATGCAGATTATGTCCGGACAAAATAGCATCTATATTTTCAAAAGTCCTCCATAGGCAGGTGCATCAAAGCTGTTAATGATGGATAATATATCAGCATTGTCAGAAAGAGTCCTTTCTGTTGTATTTTGAGACTTTCTGTATCGTGCAGATAAATTATACCGGAGGTTTTTTAAATGTTTGATATCGTTGTTGTTGAGTGTGAGGTACGTGAACTCCATATGCTAATGAGTGAAGTTGGCAACGTAAGGTTTGGCGATCCAAAATGCAACTACACAGATGAAAAGGAACTTATTGATCTGATCGGTGATGCAGACGCTGTGGTATGTACGGCAAGGGGCAAATTTACCAAAAATGTAATTGCCTCTGCGAAAAACCTGAAAATAATAGCAAAGTGCGGTTCAGTGCC
>JAAYHA010000162.1 GCA_012727545.1 Synergistaceae bacterium
CCAGGATGTTGGGCGACATTCCTACAATTGGATTTTCTGAGCTTGCGGCAAAAGCAGACGAAGACAAGTTCAGGGCTTTCGTTGCGGAACTCAGAGAAAAAGAAAGAAAAGCAACAGAGACGAGAGCCGAGATCTCCAGGCTAAAAGGTCTTCTTACACAAACAATGCTCCTTAATTCGATCAAATATCCTCTTGAATTTTTTACAACAGGTACAGAAATGATTGGCGGAGCTGTTTACACCATTCCCAAGTTATCTGTCACCGGTTTTGTCTCAAAACTTGGATCAGAGCTTGGTGATTTTGTTGAATACCAGAAACTCCCCGAAAATGAAAAAGACACTGTTTCAACATTTGCAGTGCTTTTCAGAAAATCTGACTTGGAAAAAATACAATCTATCTCTTCCGAATTTTCTGCAGGAAGGATCGATGTACCTAAAGATTTTGAGTTGACTGCTGAAGAAGAACGCGTAAAGCTGACTTCAGAAATCGAAAAAGCTGAGAAAGAAGAAGCAGTCCTCTCCGCAGAGATCGCGTCAAAGGCTGATGAAGGTCTTGACATGGCACGTTACTACGGGGATTACTGGAACATACTCAGTGACAGGATCGGATCCATGATCTCGGGTGTACCGACAGACGATGTTTTTATCTGGTCCTTCTGGATGCCCAGGGATTGCCGGAACATGGTAGAGAATACTGTCAGACCCTATGAGTCGCTCTCTGAATTTTCACTTATAGAGCCTGATCAGGGGGAGTTGCCCCCGACGCTGCTCAAAAATCCGGGATGGTCATCTTCTATGGAACCGCTCACCCTTATGTACGGTACACCCACCTATGGGGGAGTTGATCCGACATCTCTGATGGCCCCTTTCTTTTTCCTCTTTCTGGGGATGTGTTTTGGGGATGCTGGATATGGTCTGGTATTAAGCGGTGTATTCGGGTACTTTATAGTAAAACACCAGCTCTCGCCTACGCTGCGTAAATTTTTTATCATGCTGACCATAGGGATGGTTTTTTCCGTTATCGTCGGAGCTCTCACAGGCTCCTGGTTTGGCGACAGCATTACGGCATTTCCCTTCCTAAGCTCACTTGTGCCTATTAAGAGTGCTTTGCAGTTCCTGGATCCGATGAACGACCCGATGACACTGCTGTCTATCTCCCTGGGGCTGGGGTTCATACAGGTCATCTTTGGCCTTTTGATAGCCTTTAAGAACAGCTGGAAAAACGGAGAACACCTTGAAGCTCTGGCTGACCACGGCGGATGGATCTTGTTTTTGTGCGGCCTCCTCCTTACAGGACTCAGTTCATCAGGGATGCTGACAGGGGGCGTTGCCTCAATTTCAAAATACATTGCAGTTGCCGGAGCACTCGTCCTTGTGGCTACACAGGGAAGGACCAAATCAAACATCGCAGGAAAGCTTTTTTCCGGTGTTTTGAGCCTGTACAATGTAACAGGCTATCTCGGAGATGTGCTCAGCTACAGCAGACTGCTGGCTCTTGGGCTTGGCTCGGCAGCGGTGGGAATGGTAATAAACCTGCTTGCAAAGCTGGTTGCGGGAACCCCCTACGTTGGGATCCCTCTGGCTATACTGATATTTGTTCTGGGACATCTTTTCAGCATAGCGGTAAACCTTCTTGGTGCATTCATCCACTCCCTCAGGCTTCAGTATGTTGAGTTCTTCGGGAAATTCTATGATGCGAACGGAAAGGATTTTACCCCGCTTCGGAATGTGACGACATTTGCCCGCTTGTCAGAAGAAAAAGAATAAGTTTTATTTAAAAAATATAAACAACAAAATTAGTATTTATTAACTGAGGAGGTAATAGTTCACTATGGAAACAATGCTCGCAACGATTTCCGAACAGCTGGGCCCGATGCTTGTAATACTTGGGGCAGCACTGGCAGTAGGTTTTGCAGGCTCAGGATCTGCATGGGGAATTGGAATAGCCAATGAAGCGGCTGCAGGTATCATGACTGAGGATCCAAAGAAATTCGGCTATGCACTTGTCCTTCTTGCCCTCCCCGGAACACAGGGTATTTACGGCCTGCTGGTCGCAGTCCTCTCCCTTCAGAAGGCAGGTCTTCTGGGTGCCGGAGATGTTTCCCTCACAGTCTGGCAGGGACTGGGCATCTGTTTTGCATGCCTTCCCATTGCTATCTCCGGTTTCTATTCTGCGATCTGGCAAGGCAAATCTTCTGCTGCTTCGATCCTTATGATATCAAAGCGTCCGGAACAGATAGGCAAAGCTGTCATCCTCCCGGCTATGTGTGAAACGTATGCCGTCTTTGGGCTTCTTGTCAGTATTTTGATGCTCAATGGCATAAAGCTTTAAACAGAACGGGGGAAGACCATGTCTTTGGCCCAGATAACAGAAAAGATCAGAAGTGACGCACAGCGCGAGGCCGATGAAATACTGGCTAAGGCCAGGGCCAAGGCTGAGCTTACTTCACAGAGAGCGGAAGAAGAGATCGACTCCATAAAATCAGGCTTTATTCGCCGTTTTGAAGTTGAGCGTCCTGAGATTTTCCGACGCCGTGAAATAGTTGCGAATCTGGATGTCAAAAGGATGATGCTTCAATCCAGACGTGATCTCATACATGATGTTTACAATATATCCCTTGAAAAAATGAGGATGATCGATAGGGATGATTACGTAAAACTCTGTGAAGCGCTTCTCAAATGCGCAGCAACGACTAAAAAAGAAGAGATACAGGTCTCACGTGATGAAAAATACTTGGATCAGGCCTGGCTTGACGGTTTCAATAAAGAAAATGGAACGGAGCTGGTCTTTTCTGAGGACAAACCTGATATCGCAGGAGGATTCATACTCACGAGAGGAAAGATAAGAACAAACTGCTCATGGGACATGCTTGTTCAGGTAGCTCAGGAAAAGCAGGAATCCGACGTCGTAAAACGTTTGTTCCCGTCAGCAGCGGAATGAGGGAGGTGGTCTGATGTCAAGTCAAGGGGCATACGGTTATGCCGTTGCACGTATTCGTGCGATGGAGCATCGCCTTCTTGATTCCGGAGTTCTGCAGAGAATGACAGACGCTGAAGATTTCGCGTCCATCCTCAAGATACTTGGGGAGACATCTTATTCCTCCGCGCTTACTTCCCAGACAAACGGGTCTGACTTTGACAAAGTACTTGAGGCTGACCTGCACAGCATTTATGAGGAAGTCCGCACCTTCGTGCCTGACAAGGTGATCGTTGATATTATGAGGCTGCAGTACGACTTTCATAATGTGAAAGTTTTGCTGAAAAGCATGTTCAATGTCAGGACAGGGGGCAAAAAGAGGTGGGATCTTTTGACATCACTGGGATCTTATCCTTTGGACGACATCATTATGAACGTCGAATCGGAAGAATACAGACTCCTTCCCTTCGGTCTCAACACTCTGATACCCAGGTGCATAACGGTATGGGAACAGAGCAGGGATGTTCTTGAAGTCGAGAGACTGATCGACAAGAGAATGTTTGAAGTGATGCTTGAGAAAGCTCATGAGCTGGACATGCCTGGGATAATAAGCTGGATCCGGACAAGAACTGACGGAGAGAATATACGGACCCTGCTGAGGCTTAAAAGGTTCAATTTCGACGCGTCAAAAGCGCTGCCGTTCCTCCACGAAGGAGGCACAATTGATATAACGATGCTGTCGTCCCTTATATCCGAACCATTTGAAACCTGGGGCAGGGCAATAGAGTTCTCGGATTTTGGAAAAATAATAGGAAGCATCGACGCATCCGGCGGTTATTCAGACCTCATCCTTTCTCTGGAGAGGGTGCTGGATGACTGTTACATGGAGAAGATCGCTGCAGGAAGATATAGCCCTTCTGCTCCGGAGAACATCCCGGCCTACTTATGGGCAAAGGAAATGGAAATAAAAAATATCAGGGTGATCACCGTCTCCAAAAGAAATAAAGGGGATAAGGATCATCTAAGGAGGCTTATGCGCCATGGCTACGTCTAACCAGGGTTCACCGATGGCAGCGGTCGGAAGCTATGACAGCATACTTCCATTTAAGGCTATTGGCCTGGATGTTGTTGAAATAACTGATGAGAACAGGGATTCTATTGGGGAGATCATGAACAGGTTTGCCATCAAAGGATACGCTGCCCTCTTTGTTGAGGAAGCCCTTTTCTCTAAATACCAGCAGGCTGTTGATGAAGTCAACGAATCTACAGATATGTGCATAATTCCAGTACCCAACCAAAGCGGATCCATGGGAGTCGGCCTCAGCTCTATAAGACGCAACGTAGAGCGTGCTGTTGGCATGGATATCTTTGGTGTGAAATGATGAAAATGGAGGCGATGTGAGTGGCTACTCCTAATGCCATAGCAGGATTCATCGCAAAGATCTCCGGTCCGCTTGTCATTGCTAAAGGCATGGCCGGAGCCTGCATGTTCGATGTTGTAAGAGTCGGAGACGCGGGCCTTGTCGGTGAAATTATTGAACTTAAGGATGATACGGCTTCTGTTCAGGTTTACGAAGAGACTTCCGGACTTAAACCCGGAGAGCCTGTTGTCAGCACAGGGGAACCTTTGAGTGTTGAACTTGCACCCGGACTCATAGAGGAGTTTTTTGACGGTATCCAGCGTCCGCTTGAAAGCATCGAAAAAACCGCAAAAAGTCCCTACATACTCCGCGGGATCAGCGTTCCGGCGGTGAGCAGGACTAAAAAATGGGGTTTTGTGCCATGTGTTGAAGCCGGAGCTGAAGTCGCTGCAGGAGATTTCCTTGGATCTGTCCAGGAAACAGTCCTTGTGGATCACAAGGTCATGGTTCCTCATGGGGTCAAAGGAAAGGTAAAAGAGATCAAGCAGGGCGATTTCACAGTAGAAGAGACGATCGCTGTCGTTACCGACGCAAAGGGTAATGACCACGAGATCAAGCTGCTCCAGAGATGGCCCGTGCGTAAACCCCGTCCCGTAGTAAAGAGACTCCCTCCGGAGATCCCGCTTACTACAGGCCAGAGGGTCGTAGATACATTTTTCCCGATAGCCAGGGGAGGAACGGCATGCGTGCCCGGTCCTTTCGGTTCCGGAAAGACTGTCATACAGCATCAGCTTGCGAAGTGGGCTGACGCAGAAATAGTAGTCTACATCGGATGCGGGGAACGTGGAAACGAGATGACGGACGTTCTCCTTGAGTTCCCTGAACTTGAGGACCCCCGTTCGGGACAGCCTCTTATGAAAAGGACCCTGCTTATAGCAAATACTTCCAACATGCCTGTCGCTGCCCGTGAGGCTTCAATATACACTGGTATCACGATAGCGGAATATTTCCGTGACATGGGCTACTCAGTAGCTCTCATGGCCGACTCGACATCGCGCTGGGCTGAGGCTCTCCGTGAAATGTCAGGACGTCTTGAAGAGATGCCCGGAGAAGAAGGATACCCCGCATACCTCGGAACAAGGCTCGCATCTTTCTATGAAAGAGCGGGAAGGGCGATCTGTTTCGGGAGCGACGGAAGAGAAGGGGCGATCTCTGTTATCGGAGCAGTTTCACCTCCAGGAGGAGACCTTTCAGAGCCGGTCACACAGAACACACTGCGCGTTACAAAGGTCTTCTGGGGACTTGACGCACAGTTGGCTTACCAGAGACATTTCCCTGCTATCAACTGGCTTTCGAGCTACTCCCTCTACGCCCATACTCTGGGTGAACACTGGGATGCCATCTATGACGGAGAATGGAGCACTTACAGGACTGAAGCGATGAGCCTGCTTGAAGACGAGGACAAGCTGAAGGAAATAGTTCGCCTTGTCGGTCTGGATGCTCTTTCCAAGGAAGAGAGAATGGTACTCGAGACCTCAAAATCAATAAGGGAAGACTTCCTGCACCAGAACTCATTCCACGAAATAGACACCTATGCATCTATGGACAAACAGTTCAAAATGCTCAGGAATATTCTTACTTTCCATCACCTTGGGATGCAGGTCCTGACCCGCGGTGGAATGCTGAGGTCTGTAATTGACCTTCCCATAAGAGAAGATATCGCGCGTATGAGATACGTTGAAGAGAGCGATCTGGAAAACCTGGACGTTCTGGAGACTACAATAAAGACTGAACTGGGAAAACTGAGCGCTGCTGGAGGTGGCCTTGATGATGCTGTCTAAGGAGTATAAAACGATCTCCAACCTCTCCGGTCCGCTTATGATGGTTGAAAAGATCGAAGATGTCAGCTACGACGAACTTGCGGAGATCCGCCTTGCCAATGGCGAGCGCAGGCGTGGAAGGGTCCTGGAAATTTCGGAGACCAAAGCGCTTGTTCAGGTATACGAAGGAAGCACAGGTATAGACGTAAACACTACACAGATAAGGTTCCTGGGAGATGTTCTTAAGCTGCCCGTTTCAAAAGACATGCTCGGCCGTATATTCAACGGAAGAGGAGATCCAATAGACGGCGGCGCTCCGATCATCCCCGAAGCATACCTTGATGTTAACGGCAACCCGATCAACCCGTTCTCACGTGACTTCCCGTCAGAGTTCATCCAGACAGGCATATCGACCATTGACGGAATGAACCCGCTTGTAAGGGGCCAGAAATTGCCGATATTCTCCGGAAGCGGGATGCCCCATAACCAGATAGCTGCACAGATCGCGCGTCAGGCCACTGTCATAAGCGGACACGCTAATTTTGCTGTTGTATTTGCTGCGATGGGCATTACTTTTGAAGAAGCCTCTTTCTTCATGGAAGACTTCAGGAAGACGGGAGCCCTGGAACGCACGGTCATGTTTGTAAATCTTGCAGATGACCCTGCTATAGAGCGTATCTCGACCCCACGTCTTGCCCTTACAGCAGCAGAGTATCTCGCTTTTGAACAGGGTATGCACGTTCTGGTAATACTGACTGACCTTACTAACTACTGCGAAGCGCTGCGAGAGATCTCAGCTGCCCGCAAAGAGGTTCCCGGACGCCGCGGCTATCCAGGTTATCTCTATACAGACCTTGCCACCATGTACGAGAGGGCAGGAAGGCTTCGCGGCAAAGAGGGCTCGATCACACAGCTCCCGATACTTACAATGCCTGAAGACGACAAGACACACCCAATTCCCGACCTTACGGGTTATATCACTGAGGGACAGATCATCCTTGCAAGAGGACTCCACCGTAAAGGTATATATCCGCCTGTCGATGTCATGCCGTCCCTTTCCCGTCTGAAGGACAAGGGAATAGGAAAAGGCAAGACACGCGAGGATCATGCGGACCTGATGAACCAGCTCTTTGCTGCTTATTCAAGGGGTAAGGAAGCTAAAGAACTTGCAGTTATTCTTGGAGAAGGCGCCCTCTCAGATGAAGACAAGGCCTTTGCCAAGTTCGCAGATCTCTTTGAAGACAAATATGTACGTCAGGGAGAGTATGAAAACAGGACCGTGGAGGAGACCCTGCTTCTTGGATGGGAACTCCTGACAATCGTTCCTACAAAGGAACTTAAGCGTGTAAGAGATGAATACATCGATAAATATCTGAAGCCGCTGGTCGAAGCAAAAAAAGACGAGACGCTTGAGATCAAAGAAGCTTAGGAGGGGGTGACCTCTAATGGCGAAGGCACTAAACGTCAACCCCAACCGGATGGAGCTTTCAAAGCTCAAAAGACAGCTTGTCGTAGCCAAGAGGGGGCACAAACTGCTGAAAGATAAGCAGGACGCACTCGTTAAAGCCTTTCTTGCTAAAGCTAAATTTGTCTGGGAACTCAGGCAGGAGATCGAAAAAGAGATCAGTTCCTGCTATGCGGGTTTTCTGCTTGCAAGAGCCCAGACTCTGCCGGAAATGCTGGAACAGACCCTCATGAATGCAGGCGGAAACATGAGAGTAAATGTACATTTTATTAACATAATGAGTGTACGCGCCCCTTCGTTTGAGCTGCCTGAACAGAAAGTAGAACTGAATTATGGTCTGGGCACCTCACCGGGAAGCCTTGATATTGCACTTGAGCAGTTTTTGAAACTGATGCCAAGGTTAGTCAAGCTTGCCGCTGAAGAGAAAGCGCTGAGGTCAATGGCCCTGGAGATAGAGAGGACAAGGAGAAGGGTAAACGCACTGGAGCACGTAATGATCCCTTCGTTTGTTGAAGCAATTCATTCTATCTCAATGAAACTGGAAGAAATGGAAAGATCCACGCTTTCAAGGCTGATGGTCATAAAGGAGATCGTCCGCTCGCATTAACCGATAAATCATTTGTCGACTCTGCAAAATTACAGGCCCGATATAAAAACCGTTTTCTATTAATTTTCGGTTTTTATATCGGGCCTTTTTGAAATCGCACGATATTATCTGCTATACTTCCACCGGGAGTATGAGATCCAGCCGCCGGCGCAATGCGCGGGAGGAAAGTCCGGGCTCCGCAGGGCAGGATGCAGGATAATATCCTGCGGGTGCGAACTCAGGGAAAGTGCCACAGAAATATACCGCCCGTGCAAACGGGTAAGGGTGAAAAGGTGGGGTAAGAGCCCACCGGCCGAAAGGGTGACCTTCGGGCCAGGCAAACCCCATCCGGAGCAAGGTCGAATAGGGGAGGATGAGGCTGCCCGCTGACTCCCGGGTACGACCGCTAGAGTCCGTCTGCAAGGGCGGAATTAGATAAATGGCTGGAGAGGACTAAGTCCTTTACAGAACCCGGCTTATTGAATGCTCCCGTTTAAAGAGCGGCGACAGGTTTTAAAACCTGTCGCCGCTCTTTTTAAATTATATATATCAATGAATTTAAAATATTAGGTTTAGTAGATTTTCCATGTATGCATACACAGAGGAATCAATAGGCGATTATATAAAAAAGAAGCTATCAAAACTCTGTCATAATCAAGTAATTCTCAGATTTTGATTCTAAAGGACTAATTTAGATTATTGGATTAAATTTAAAAGTCTTGCTTTGTTATACCATTGGGTTTAATGTGGGACAAAGTGGTACAAAGTGGAGTAAAGTGGGTGAATTATCTATGCTGGTGGGAAGCTATAACCATAAACTTGACAGTAAGGGCAGAACGGTATTGCCCGCTCGCTTCAGGGGAGAGCTGGGTTCTTCCATTGTTGCAACTATCGGCATAGATCGCTGTATAGCACTTTATCCTGTAAGCAGATGGGAAGAGTTGATACTTAAGCTTAAGGATCTCTCTTCCTTTAAAAAAAAGACACGTGATTTCAGAAGAGTTTTGCTATCTATGGCCACAGAACTGGAAATAGACGGTTCAGGCAGAATATTGATCCCTTCAGGACTCAGAGAGTATGCAGTTATAGACCAGGAAGTGACACTTATCGGTCTTGAAGATCATCTTGAGATCTGGGACAGCATAAGATGGGAAGAACAGCGCAGCGGAGTTCTTATGGATTTCAGTGATTTAGCTGAGGATCTTGAAGGAATATGAAAGAACATGTCCCGGTAATGGTCAATGAGGTGCTTGCAGCACTCATGCCATGGGAAGAAGTTAAGATAGCTGTAGACGCTACATTGGGGTTGGGAGGACATACCGGATCAATTCTAAGTAACTGCAAGGGCGCGCATGTAATAGGATTCGACCAGGATCCGTTTGCCAGAAAAATAGCACAGGATAACCTGTCACAGTACTCAGGCAGATTTGAAATTGAAGCTGACAACTTCAGGCACATTGAAAAGCTAAAAGATAGACCGGGTTGGAGAGGAGCGTCAGCTGTGCTGTTCGATCTGGGGATCTCGAATATGCAGATCACAGAGTCAGAGAGGGGTTTTTCTTTCCAGGAGGAAGGTCCGCTGGATATGAGGATGGACGCAGCCGAGGGGACGAACAGCGAACTTACAGCGAAGGAAATACTTGACAGCTGGTCTATAAAAGAGCTTACGGAAGTTTTTAGGAAGTACGGGGAAGAGCAGTATGCGTATCAGATCGCCAAAGGAATCGTCAGAAACAGGGAAGCAGGAGAAAGCATTGTCACTACAGGAGATCTTGTAGAGCTGATAAGAAAAATTTTGCCGGCCCCGGTCCAGAGAAAAATGGGAGGGCATCCCGCAAGAAAGATATTTCAGGCGCTGAGGATAGCAGTAAACGATGAAATGAATGCTCTTGAGGAAGCTCTGGATGGATCACTGAAGATACTTGCACCCGGTGGAAAGATAATAGCTATCTCTTACCATTCACTTGAAGACAGGATAGTTAAAACCAGGTTCAGAAAGTGGCAGGAAGAAGGTTTGGGCCGGGCAAGACCAAGGAAAGCCATAACTCCCTCAGAGACCGAGATAGAAAACAATCATAAATCCAGAAGCGCAAAACTTAGGATATTTGAATCAGAGAGAAAAATAATAAGGAAAGGTGACAAAGACGATGCAATACACAGAATGCCGACATGAAAATGAAAGACCGCATTCATCGCTTTTCGTAATTTGTTTTTTATCTGTCTTTATTTGCGCAGCAGCGCTGGGCACCCTGCGTCTTTATGGCCTTTATCTTGAACACCGTATCTCTGAGACGGCAGGAAGGATCGAAGCATGCAGGGAATCCAACCTTGATATGTCAAAAAAATATTCAGAACTCCTTTCTCCTGCAAGGATATACAGTTATGCCCGCAAAGAGCTAGGTATGGTGAATGCGGAGAATATAAGAACAGTAAAAGTGGATAATTCCGATATTATGGTGGCTCAGGCGGTCGTATACCCGATTGAAGAAGAAACAGGATTTCTTGATTACATCAATCCTTTTGTAAGGAAGGCACATGCCAAGAATTAGGAAAAATGAGCCTGAAAACATCAGACGGTCAAAGTCTGTGTGGAAGGCTGTATATTTGGTGCTGATAGTCCTTGCGGCAGGTACGGCATGGATACAGCTTAAACCGGACACAAGAATCGTAAGGCAGTCTCAGAGACAATACTGGGCAAGCGTGGCAGTCAGTGCCTCCAGGGGAGAAATAAATGACCGTAACGGTATCCCGCTGGCAGTCTCTGTACCTGCCACGAGTTTTTTTATTGACCCAAAGTACTGGGATCCCAAAAGTGCTGACCTGCTTTCTAAGCCTTTCGGCAAAAACATAGCAAAAAAGTTTGCTAAAGAGCTTCCGGGACGCTTTCATTGGGTCATAAGGAATGTTCCAAAAGAGAAGGCAGATGCCTTTATAGAACAAGAGATACCGGGCCTCTACACAATAAGCGAGAGGATCAGGGTCTATCCTCACGGAGAGCTTGCATCACATGTTCTTGGCTACTGTGATATAGATGATTACGGACAGGCAGGAGTCGAGCTTGCCTGGAACCATATACTCTTTTCGCCTCCCAGAACAAGATTTATGACAAGGGATTCCAAAGGAAAAACATTGGATATCATGGGTGGAAAATCAGGGGTCCTTAAAAACACTTCAGGCTCGATAAGACTCACAATAGATTCACGTATACAGCAGATCATGGAGTGGCGTTTGAGCGAAGGTGCAAAGGCCGCAAAAGCTTCCTGGGGAGCAGGTGTCTGCGTTGATCCAAATACAGGAGAGATCCTCGCTCTTGCAAGCTACCCCTCTCTGGACCCAAACGACAGAAAAAATCTTAAAGACCAAAATGCAGTTAGGAATAATGTGGTAGGAAGGGTATTTGAGCCCGGATCTATCTTTAAGCCCATTACGATGTCGATAGCCGTTGAAACAGCTGCTGCCAACAAGAACAGCACATATAACTGCAAGGGTACGATGAAACTGGCAGACAAGACCATGAGCGACGTCAACAAAAAAGCCCATGGACTTCAGGATCTTGCGCACGTATTGATGAATTCCTGCAATATCGGCATGAGTATGATGTCTATGGGTGTTCCGAGACATCAGGCTTACGGAATGCTCAAGCAATTTGGTTTTGGCGAAAAGACAGAGATCGAGCTTGCTGGCGAAGAGTCAGGACTCATCAAATCCCCTGAAGAATGGCTTGGGACTGTACCGGCAAATATTTTTATCGGTCAGGGTATCGCAGTAACTCCACTGCAGGCAGTCATGGCGATAGGCAGCATAGCCAACGGAGGATCACTGTTGAAACCCTATCTGATAGCAGAGGTTCGTGACAGCGACGGCAAAGTGATACACAATGGCGGAAAGAGAGTCCGCTATCAGGTAATGTCTCCCAAGACTGCCGAATTTATGAGGACTGCAATGAAGAGGGTCGTAAGTGAAGGCGGAGGTAAACTAGCCTTTTCAAACAAAGTGTCAATATCAGGTAAGACAGGAACTGCCCAAATTGCATCAGGAGGCGAATATACAAAGGGGCAATATGTTGCATCTTTTGTGGGTTTCTGGCCGTCAGAAAAACCAAAGTATGTGATGATAATCAGCCTTGGCGAACCTCAGGGGGCAAGGTACTACGGAGGGCAGATAGCTGCGCCGATATTTAAAGCTATCGCTGAAGACATCGTACAGGTATCTCCTACGGAAAAAGACCTGATGAGGACAAAAGTAGACTGAGGGATCAGCGGAAATAACTGATAATTGATTCCTTGACCCTTTTAATATATTGGTAATAAAATTGCGCTTTGGATCTGATGGAGGTGTTTTTATGAGGTTAAGCTCTCTGGTTTCGTTGTTGGAAAAAGGCCCTCTTGATGTCAGGATCCATAGCGTTTCAGATCCGGAACATCTCCTGCTGACCGAAGTGGATAATCTTGTTTCGGACAGCAGAAAAGTTACAAAAGGTTCAATTTTTGCCTGTGTCGAAGGAGAGCATTCCGACGGACATGACTTTGCCCAGGCGGCACTTTCTTCAGGGGCGGCAGCCTTGCTTTGCGAACATCCCCTAAAAAATATCGATATTCCGCAGCTCATATGCCCTGACGTGAGGAGAAACATGGGCAGGGTAGCCTCTATGCTGTACAACGAACCTGCCTCCGGACTTAAGATGATCGGTATAACGGGTACCAACGGGAAAACCACCTCGACCTTCATGACAAAATCCATACTGGAAAATTCCGGAATAAAGACTGGACTGCTTGGAACAGTCTGGTGTGACGACGGGGTGCTGAAAGAGGATGCCGAGCATACGACACCGGAAGGTTCCGACCTGCAGGCCTGGCTACACAGAATGGTCTCAAACGGATGCAGCACCTGCATAATGGAGGCTTCATCCCACGCCATAAGCCAGGGGCGTATAGACGGGGTACTATATGACAGAGCAGGTTTTACGAACCTGACTGTAGATCATCTCAACTACCATCTTGACATGGAATCCTACTTTGAAGCAAAAAACAGCCTCTTCAAAAACTACATGCGCGGTGACTGGCGTGCTGCTGTAAACATTGATGATCCATACGGAGAGCTCCTTTACCGTCAACTTGGGAGACGCTGTGTAGGATACAGCCTTATTAACAGCGGAGCTGATTTTAGCGCATGCGTAAAAAAAGCTTCCGTTGAAGGCATGGAGGTAGAGATAAGTACACCCGAGAAGAGAAACGCCACAGAGACAAAACTCCCACTTATTGGCGTCTACAATGTAATGAACGCACTTCAGGCCCTCTCCCTTTGTTGGACACTTGGCATAGGTCGTGAAGCCGCTCTTGAGGGACTTGTCAAAATGAGGCAGGTGCCGGGCCGCCTTGAAAGATACCTTATTGAAAAGAGCGGAACATGTGTAATAGATTTTGCGCATAACCCGGATGGTCTTGATAAGATCCTTACTGCACTGAGGACCATATGTGAGGGAAAACTGACAGTTGTTTTCGGAGCAAGCGGAGAGAGCGATGTAAGCAAACGTCCTTTGATGGGAGAGACGGCATCCAGGATAGCGGACAGGGTCATCATAAGTTCTGACAATCCCAAAAGCGAGGACCCTTCAGCCATTGCAGCAGAGATACTTGAGGGAGCGCAAAAATATGCTGCTGAATGCAGTGTTATTATTGACAGAAACGAAGCAGTAAGCTTTGGTCTTGAAAA
>JAAYHA010000163.1 GCA_012727545.1 Synergistaceae bacterium
CTCCCATCACCCTGTTCCAGTCTTCAAGAGTCTTCATCTTTGCCCTGTTGACTTCAAGGATAACATCCCCGGGCTGAAGTCCAAGCCTTGCACCAAGGCTTCCCCTCTCAACGTTTAGCACGATAAGCCCCTCATTTGATCGAAGTTTGAACTGCTTTTGAATTTCGTTGTCTATCACTGCAGCAGTTATCCCCATCTGCTTTGATGTTTTTACTGTGCTTGAGGGTTCCTGTTTGGGCTTGCTGCCTGTTTTTTGATTTTCACCTTTGTCTATCTCACCAAGTATTACTTCTATTGTCCTCTTTTTTCCATCCCTGAATATTTCAAATTCGACCTTGTCTCCGGCTAGCTTGTTTCTTACAGAAAAGACTACATCCTGGCTGTTTTTGACCGCTTTTCCTGCTATAGATACTATCACGTCGCCTCTGCGAAGTCCGTACTTCTCTGCGGGTGAGCCGGGTTCGACGTTTGCAATTATCGACCCTTCCTTGACAGGTATCTTGTAGGAGTCGACAAGCGCGGCCGTCAGCGGCTGCACAGTTACCCCCAGCCAGCCTCTCCTTACTTCCCCATGCTGGATAAGGTCGTCCATGATCTGCTTGGCCATGTTGATCGGAACTGCAAACCCTATTCCCTGGGCATAAGGTACTATTGCAGTGTTTATACCGATGACCCTGCCACTTAGGTCAATAAGGGGGCCTCCGCTGTTGCCTGGGTTGATAGCAGCGTCTGTCTGCATAAAACCCTGGAAGTTGACTCCAGGCGCCTGGAGGGTCCTGTTTTTGGCAGAGACTACACCCGCTGTCACAGAGTTCTCAAAGCCCAGCGGATTGCCTATTGCAACCACCCATTCACCGACTTCTGTGGCATCCGAATCTCCGAGAAGAAGCACCGGGAGGTCAGGAGCTTTGATCTGTATCACAGCGAGGTCGAAAGTGGGATCCTGCCCGATCTTTTTCGCATCAAAGGACCTTCCGTCCAAAAGCGTGACCTTGATCTTGTCCGCACCTTCGACAACATGGTTGTTTGTCAGGATGTAACCATCCTTGGTAACAATGAAGCCGGAGCCTTTGCCCCTCTGGGGAACGACCCTCTCCTGCATCCCGCCTCCGTTAAAGAAATCCTCTCCAAAAAATTCCTCAAAGAATGGGTCCCTGCCGAAAGGATTACCCATTATTCTCTGTTTGACCATAGTCTCTGTGTCAATGTTAACAACGGCAGGAGAGCTTTTTTTAACTATCGAAACTATGGGATTGCCGTTGTAGATATCCTGTGCCTGAGCACCGGGAACAGTTGAAGCAACAACTCTGAGATCGGGATCTGACACACTTTTTACTGTGCTGTACTCAGATGCAATAAAAGTCCCAAAAGCTCCCCCGGCAAACATAATAGCACCGGCCGCAGCAGCTACACCAAATTTTTTTACGGCAGTTATAATTTTTTCTTTACTCATGAACACACCTCCGCGTTCTTGATGATTGTTTTTCAAATACAAGTCTTATTCTAGTTAATTTCAGTTAAATTACATCAAGTATATTACGTATGGTAAAGAGGGTGAAAAAACCTAAATCAACTTATTAAACTTTTCCAAATATCCGGTTCCGTTGTTCTTTGCGTCTTTGCCTGTTATAATATTAAAGTAATACAATTCAACCACTGTGGAGCTTGTCTATGAGGAAGATATTCAGATCTTATTTTCCCACCTCTTACACATTTTTTTTCTTAATAGCCTTTTTGGCTATTACATTTTTTGCCATTTTTGCTCTGCTTGGACACGTTAGGTCAATTTTTTTCTCCCACGCAGACACTCAAAACCAATCAGTAGTTTCTATGGCTGCAAGCATGGTCAACGACCGTATAAACGCAAAACTCATCCAACTCCAGGCTCTGGCATATACCCCATCTTCACAAATAAATTTTTCCAGTAAGGAAAGCCTGATTTCAAGGCTTGAACAGTTAAGACCGGAAGCTGCAAAGATAGGTTATGACTTCATCCAACTCACAGACTCAGAGGGCAACACGGTAAGTACTAACGGGAAAAAAGTTGATATCGTTGAGACAGATCATTTTTATCGAGCTATTCGGGGCTTCACTGTCATATCACAGGTAGTAAGCAATGATGTAACAAAATCACCCAGACTGTCGGGGGAAAGGATCGTCTTTTTAACCGTTCCCGTTTTTTCAGGGGCTGAAGTTATTGGTGTGCTTACCGCAGCCATCGATGTACAAAAATTTTTCATACTTCAAAATATAGATATTCCCTACAGCGGAACTTTCCTGTGCCTTATAGATAAAAACAACAACGTTGTTGAGTATTCAGGAAGCTATCTTCGTGAGTTCGCACACCTTACGCGGAGCCTGAACTTTTTCAGTCCTCTCTCCTCCCTGGTGGGATCAGACGAACTGAAGTTCCTCAAAGAAGAGCTTTCTTACCTCGCAGGGAATATGATAAAACATCACAGAAGCACAAAAGACGACAGGCTGATCTCTTTTGCTTCCCTTCCTCATTCAGATCAGTGGAAGCTTGTAGCCGTATCGTCAGAAGAGAGCATAAGATCCCAGCAAAACAGTATTATTATGAAAATCGGTGCTTTGATATTATTAATAACTCTATTAATGACGTTAACAGCAATTTATCTTTACGTCATGAACTGGAAATATAAAAGGATCCGTGAACTTTCACACAGCACTATAGATAAGACCGGATTCCATTTTTTCAAAATTTCATCAGATGGAAACATTGTGGATTTCGAAGAGGACTTTGCATCGTTTCTGGGCATATCCCCTGAAAAATCTGTTTTTAACCTTAAAGAACTGATGGATGAAAGACAAACGATATTCCCGACGAAGATCGAAAAGGATTCCTCATTAAAATTCTCTCTTCGCAACAGCAGCAGCGAAAAGACTTTTCTTCTTGTCCAGATAATAGGGAATAACGAGAAGGGCTTCTTCCCGGCTTTTGCGATCGATATTACAAAGGATGAGCTTCTCCAGGAAAAAGTCAGAAATCTTGCTTACACAGACATGACTACCAATGTCCCCAACAGGGAGAGCTTCACCCTCAAGGTCGAGAGCCTTAATCAAAAATGCCTCTCAAAAAGCTTTAAAAGCGGTTTGCTCTTCATTGACATAAACGACAGCCATAAAATAATGGAAATTTTCGGACACAGACTATTCCAAAAAATGCTTCGTGAAACAGCAGAAAGACTTACGTCAGTTTCTGCCAAAGCCGAAAGCAGCATCTATAACCTTGACAGTGATGATTTTGTTATAGTTATCGATGACTATGACAATATCGATCAGATCCTTGATATTGCGCGAGAGGTCAACAAAATGTTCCTTGATCCCTTCATGCTTGGAGATGGCCCCTTTGAAGTCAGCTGCAGGATAGGGATCGTATCCTGCCCTGAATACCAAAGAAGGACACCGATCACCCCCAGTGACATGATCAGATACGGTGAAATAACTTTGAGGCTTGCAAAATCCAACAACGACCTCTTTATTCTGGATAAAGAGTCGTATCTGGCAGTCATCAAAGAGTTAGACATGGAGATGGACCTGCAGAATTCGATAAGGGATGAGGAACTGGAACTTCTTTATCAGCCCATATATTCTTTCGGATCAAACAGGATAATAGCTGTAGAAGCCCTCCTCTCATGGAAAAGCAAAAAACATGGAGCTGTGTCGCCCTCCGTTTTCATACCGCTGGCCGAAAGGAGCGGTTTTATAAATAAACTTGGCGACTTTGTAATAGATACATCCTTTAAGTTTGCATCAACGTTAAAAGATAAGAATATTTTTGTTAATTTTAACGTTTCAACAGTACAGTTTTATCAAATGGATTTTGCAGAAAAGCTTGCAGCCAGGTTAGAGTATCATGATCTTCCGCCTCAGAGCGTAGGCCTCGAAATAACAGAATCCTGTTTGTGCAAGGATATTGCAGAGTTAATTGAAAAACTTAGCATGGTAAGAAAATGTGGCATAGCGGTCTCGATCGACGATTTCGGAACAGGTTACTGCTCTCTCTCATACCTGAAAGATCTCCCTGTCGACTATCTGAAAATAGATAGAAGTTTTATCATGGGGATCGAAACTTCGGATAAACAGGTCAAACTATTAAAAGGAATAACCAATTTGGCAAAATCCCTCGGAGTAGAGATAGTTGCCGAAGGAATCGAAACAAAAGAGCAGCTTGAGGCTGTTATAGGATGCGGATGCAGTAACATTCAGGGATTCTATATTTCCAAGCCGATGAATGAAACAAATACTTTTAAATTTATTAGTTCTTACACTGGCCCCGGAAAATAATAACTGAAGCATAAGTTACAGCGATATAAAAAAAGTGCGCAAGGCAGCAACGCCCGGCGCACTTTTATATTTAAAATTAAAAATGATAAGGGTATCCTTATCTGTTGCGAGTGCTCTTTTTTCTTCCCCTCTCGGGACGTGATACGGGACAGACAAGTACTCTCCTTGAAGGTTCCTCACCTATAGACCTTGTCTCTACCTCTTTGTTGTCCCTTAGAGCCAGATGAACTATTCGCCGCTCCCAACTGGACATTGGTTCAAGGCTTACCGGAGTTCCCTTGCGAAGTGCTTCTCTGGCTATCGACTCTGCAAGGCGGGACAATGTCTGCTCCCTTCGCTGACGGTAGCCACCGCAGTCAAAGCGGACCCTGCGGGTCGACATGTCATCATGACAGGCAAGGTTTGTAAGGTATTCCAAAGCTTTCAGGGTCTCACCGTAACGCCCGATAACAACTCCGACATCTTCTCCCACAAGGTTGATCATTCCGTCTTCGTTCAATTCGGGTATCAGGTCAAGGTCCATCTTGTCAAGGACCTCGTTTACGAAGTGGCATGATTTTATGAAAGACGCTGGGGCAATCGGCCTTACCTCAACTTTATATGAACTCCCGAGGAAACCGAAAAGTTTTTTATCTTCGGAAATTATCTTGGCTTCAACGTCGTCCGGCCTGATCCCCCAAAGTTCCGCCGCTTTTTCGCGTGCCTCTTCAACAGAGACACAATCGAGGACCAGGGATTCTATTTCAGGCATCGGGCATTTTTCTTCCATATCCCTGTCCATCATACATTCCCCTTGCTGACTCTGACAAAAGACTGGATCTTATTCATCGTCATCATCTTCTTCATAGTCGTCGTCCTCGTATTCATCGTCATCATCTTCTGCTGTTGAAGATGTTGGCTTATTTTTATGGAGAGCCGGCTTGACCTGAAGTTCCTGTTTTGTTTTGGACATTACAAAATACTGCTGGACGACCCCCATAAGGGAGGAAAGTCCCCAGTAAAGCATTACTCCCCCCGGCATCGAAAGACATATAAACGCCATAAAGAATGGCATTATAGTATTCATCATTGCCATCTGAGGGTTTGTCCCGGAAGAGAGCTTCTGCTGTGCCCATGTGAGGAAGGAAATGCCGATCAGCAGGATGAGGTTTCCAATATATAGTCCTGCATTCGACAGTCCCGCCGGATTTTTGAGAATACCTGTCAGTACGGACATGACTCCGTAGTTTCCGGTAGGATCGGCAGCTACACCAACTGCCTGGGCCAACCCAGCCGTGGTTGATGACCCCAGGATTATCCCCAGAAAGGAAGTTCCTGCAAAATCATAAGTCCTCAGAACATTGAAGAGAAGAATGAGGATCGGAAGCTGAACAAGGAGCGGGAGACATCCTGCCGCCGGGTTAACTTTATTCTCCTTATAGAGACGCATCGTTTCCTGGTTGAGTTTCTCTTTATCGTTTGCATATTTTTCCTGCAGCACCTTAAGCCTAGGCTGTATCTTCTGCATCTGCTGCATGCTAGTCATCTGTTTCTGATTAAGGGGATAGAGGACTATCCTTACTGCTACGGTCAAAAGCACTATTGCCAGACCAAAAGAGTTTGTGAGGCCATAAAAAAATTCAAGGATCATCAGAAGCAGTTCACTTGCTCCATTCCATATCGCGCCCAAAACTTTCACCTAACCTTTCGAAGTCCTTTAAAAAACTTTCCCATCCAGATCCGTGTATCTACTTCTTTCTGCCCGGGAACAGGGTCATATCCCCCCGGATTCCACGGACCGCAGCGCAGTATCCTGCGCAAGCCAAGCTCTGCTCCGCAAAAAAGACCGTATTTCTCAACCGCTTCAGCTGTGTATTCGGAGCAATTTGGAATGAAGCGGCATTTTCCTCCTCCCAGTACCGGAGAGATCACCGTCTGGTAGAACCTGATAAAAAACAGTCCCACCAGTGAAGTCAGTCGCACGGTTTGCCATCCTTGTCTAAATCCCAGTCGGGGCCCGGCCAGTCGGGTCTCATGAGGCCTCTTCTCTTGAGTGAACGTGCTATGTCTCTGTAGAGATCTTTTGAAGATTTTCCTAACCCGTTCTCTCTGAGTGAGGCTACTATCCATACTTCATCATTGATCCATGGCAATAGCCTTCTGAATGACTCTCTCATGGTTCTCCGCCCCCTGGAACGTTTGGCAGCGTTCGCTATTTTTCGTCCTACAGTCACACCTATCTGTGTAGGCCCATCGGCTCGTTCAACAAACAACAACCGCACCAGCTCGCCTGTTTCACGACGCCCGGTGCGGAATACAAGGTCGAACTGCCACCCGTGCTTGAGCCTGACAGCTGACGAAAAGCCGAAATTCACGGCTGATTAGACAGCAAGACGCGCTCTACCCTTACGGCGACGATTCCTCAAAATGCGGCGTCCGCTTGGGGAGGCAGAACGTACGAGAAAGCCCATTGAACGCTTTCGTCTGGTGTTATGCGGCTGAAATGTTCGTTTCACAGACTACACCTCCTGTGGTTCATTTTCACATGACCTTAATTGTCTTATAAGCAACCTAGTAAATATAACATACACTTCTCTATGGAGCAAGGAAAATTATATCTCATTCATTATATATTTTTTGAACATTAAATCTGATTTTAGAGTAAAATAGATTGTGCTGTTGCAGAAAATGCCCCATATGTGCTAATATATCCGCTGTCTTTTGTGAAGGAGGTGACGGCATTGCCAAATAAGAAATCAGCGAAAAAACGAGTTCTGGTCACTGAAAGAAACCGCATTTACAACCGCTTCTGGAAAACCCGCTGCAA
>JAAYHA010000164.1 GCA_012727545.1 Synergistaceae bacterium
GGAAATACTTCCGCTTATGAACCATTCTATGATCGATGCATCCGTCATCGGCTGTGATGTTCCCGTCTGGTTGATCAGATCATATACAGCCTCTATCTTTGTACCCTTGTGCATTGTCAGTCCGTTGATCTTGATCTTTGTATCATTGTCGTAGAGGTCGAGCCTGTCCAGATAGAGGCTGGCCCTGACTTTGAGTATTGCCCCCCTCAGATCGCCGGAGACGGGGGTACCGATCTTCTCAGGCCTGTTGTAGAGGGCGCTCTCAACATCAAGGTCAAGCTTCGCGTTGGGGTGGTCACTGTTTTTACCGTTTATGGTCATTTTGAAAATATAGTTTTCCTGGGTGTCCTCTGAAGCGGCGGGGATCGAGAACTCAACGTTATCGATGTACTCAGAGCCCTCCAGCACGTAGTCTCCTTTCGAGTCCCTGTGTACGACTGAACCGTTTGAGAGGAATACATAGTGGATGTCTTCGGAGAGCGATGCCGGGATGGCAGAGCCTTCGGAGAGAAGCTCTATCTCATCGGTCACATTGAGCATGGGGGCGACGGTCCTCTTGAAGGAATCAGCGGTAAAACGCACACCACTTATCACGACGGCATTTGAATCCGCTTTTGTGAAGAGATCAAATCCCGAGCTGACTGTAAATGCTATGCCTGCGATAACGATAGTCATCATGACCACGCCTATCAGCAGCTCAACAAGAGTAAATCCGGTTTTGGCAGAGCTTTTCATGGAGTACTCCCCCTCTTGATCAGGTAGATCTCAGTACCCTCTTTCCCCTCCTGCTTATATCGATAAAGTGTGAAGGGCACCGCTTTGCTGTTTATAATTATCTGGTCGGCAGCGAGAGGGGTCCCGGAGAGTGCAGGGGAGGGCTCCCTGATGATTCCCAGTATCTGATTTTCCACGAGGTTCTTGTACTCCTGCTCCTTTACCGTCTCTTCCCTGGACTGGGCAACCATTTTCACACCATAGAAAAGGGTGCCTGTCAGGGCAAGGATACCCACGGTGAAAAGGAGTATGGATACAATTACCTCAACGAAGATCCCTCCGTGCCGCTTCAATTTCCCGCGCTCCATGTGACTGTCTTGGGTGTCGTCGTCAGGTCGATCGTAGTCCTTACCAGAGCCGATCCGCCTTTTGCGGAGGATGCCTTTGCCACAACATTTGCCCTCTGGTCATCACCCTTTATCGTTACCTCCACAGTTGCGGAGAAGGTACCGTCGGTTATGACTTTGGGCTGAGAAACGATCCCGTTCCTGTTCAATATGCCGAAATTATCCGGGTCCGCCGTCAGTTCATCGGTCACCGCTTTTGCTGCGGTCCTTGCCAGATAGTCCAGCCTTATCTTCTCTATCTGCTCAGTCTGCCAGGCCTCAACACGGAGGGTGTTCCAGGCTATAGAGATAACGACGGCACTTACAAGGGAAAGCACAAGAAACCCTACAAGCACAATGGCTATAAGGGCTGCACCGGGGCGTTTTTCTCTCTTTGTACGATCAACTTCCATATAGACTCCTCCACTTAGAAAGTATAATCGCTTCAATGAATTACATCAATAAGAGAGATTGGCAAACAATAATGATTTTTGAGATTTGATCCCAACAGGATCCTTACGGCAAAAGCCTATAAAACCGAAAGGATAAGCTCCCTGATCACCTTGCATGCGACCGCAGTCGAGACTCCGCTTTGGTCGTAGTGAGGAGCAAGCTCATTTACATCACATCCGACTATATCAAGTCCCCTAATGCGGTGGATCGCTGATATCAGGTCTGTGAAAGAGACTCCTCCGGGCTCAGGTGTGCCTGTCCCCGGGAATATGGAGGGATCTAGCACATCAAGGTCTATTGTCAGGTAAAGGGGTTTTCCCATAAGCTCATCCAGGACTTCATCCAGGGTCCCAAGATCGTACTTTCTCTGGACTACGTTCTCCCTGGCCCAAAGGTCTTCCTCCCTTGTCATCGAACGGATGCCGAACTGATATACCTTGCCCCCGACAAGTTCATGGCAGCGCCTTATGACGGTCGCGTGTGAGAGCTTTTCCCCCATATAGTCGTCCCGGAGGTCCGCATGCGCATCAAAATGGAGGATATTTAGGCTGGGATGCTTTTTTGCAATGGCCCTTACAGCTCCCAGGGTGACAAGATGCTCTCCGCCTATCATCAGTGGTATCTTACCGTCAAATGCTATCCCTGATGCCGCTTCCTCGATCCTTTCAAGCACTTCGCAGGTGTTGCCGAAGGGAAGGTCAAGCTCTCCGGCATCAAAGACAGAGA
>JAAYHA010000165.1 GCA_012727545.1 Synergistaceae bacterium
ATCCATTCTCCTCTGGCCTTTCCTTCTATTTCTGCCGGGAGTTCTGCTCGGGCTTTTTTCATTACCTCAAGATACAGCTCGCTCTCCTCAAGGAAAGGATAAGATCCTATGGTTCCTTCGGCTTTTGTTATCGCAATGCATCCGTCTATTCCTATGGGGTGATTATGAAGTTTGGTAAGAGTATCCACTGCGGCAGCAGCGTCTTTTCCTTTTAAGGGATCAGGCAGATGCCGGGATGCGAACTCGGCGCACCTTCGCCAGATGTTTGGCAGCCTTAGCTCCCGGTCGATCTCATCCAACATATCTTCACTGTCTTCAACTGAGTGCATGATCGATCTCACAAGAGAGGCAAACCTGACCTCGGGTCGTTGGCATAACTCCGCAGTTTTATCCAGGCGACTCATCGCTCGGATGAAATCTTCACCGCCATTTTCATACTGACTTTTCCACATCTCATCAAGGTAGGTGATGACTGTACCAAGGATACCCGCTTCAGCCAGCATTGAGAAGAATATGGAGGGTCTGTCGCAAAGCATCGCCCTCTCCAATTCACCAAATATCCTTTCCTTCGGCTCGTACAGAAGTTCCGGCCCGCAACATCCCATCATTTCAAGGGTCCGCATTTCAATAGAGAAATCAAATTCAGCTGCCTGTCTGGCTGCACGGAGAGCTCTTACCGGATCCTCACAGAAATGATCAGAGGTCGCCCTTATCGTCTTTGCCATGATGTCAGCCTGTCCGCCAAATGGGTCTGTCAGCTTATCCTCTTCCGGAGACCATGCCATGCTGTTTATTGTCGTATCCCTCCTGAAAAGATCTTCTTCTATCGTAACGTCAGGCCCGTATTCGACCACAAATCCCTTATAGCCGATTCCTTTTTTCTTCTCGGTCCGTGCCATGGCAACGTCGCATGGTTCTCCGTCTATCGTGAGAATAAATACCGGGAAGAAACTTCCTGCCTTTACAGCCCGGGGAAACGCTTTTGCAAATGTCCCTTCGTCAAGTCCGCAAAGGACATAATCCCTGTCGTGCGGACAACGCCCCATTAACCTATCCCGCACCCAGCCTCCTGCAACATAGGCTTTTCCGCCGATTTCTCTGACTTTCCTGAGGAACTCTGTCTCTGTCATCATTTGAATAATATAACACAGGGAGGCACTGCCTAAGCAATGCCTCCCCGAATATGCCTTATTTTTTGTGAAACTATTTTTCCATTATTTCCTTTTCTTTATCAGCCAGTATCGCGTCGACCTTCTTGATAAATGTGTCGGTATGATCCTGGGCTTCCTTCTGATACTTCTTCAGATCGTCTTCCGTGATGACACTCTCCTTTTCCATCTTTTTAAGAGAGTCTATGACATCCCTGCGGACGTTACGTATAGCTATCCTTGCTTCTTCAGCCGACTTGTTGACTATCTTTGACAGTTCAACGCGGCGGGCCTGCGTAAGTTCCGGCAGGTTGAGACGTATAGTTTCTCCGTCATTCTGAGGGTTTATCCCAAGAGGAGAAGCTTGAATCGCTTTTTCAATTGCTTTCATAGCAGTCTTGTCCCAGGGGTTGATCATGATCTGACGCGCTTCCGGAACACTGACAGTTCCCATGTTCTTAATGGGTGTAGCTGTTCCGAAGTAGTCGACCTTTATGTCTTCTACAAGGGCAGGGTGAGCCCTTCCCGTCCTTATGCCCTGGAGAGTCCCCTTAAGGAATTCCAGCGTCTTTTCACTGCGGGTCATTAAGTCTTTCATCAAATTTTGAGGCACGCAGATCACTCCTTATAAGATTAATATGCCGTTTCTGCAGGCAGCTGATAAGTATTTAAGACCTCATGGATGATGAGCCTGACCCAAGTCATCCGGCCTGAGCAATAGTATATACCAAATCTCATTCAAAATGTGCGTTTTTATTGGGTACTGCAATTGTTTTTAAGATTTTGGCAAATCTTCCGGGATCCCCTTATTTAACTCCCGAAATCAATCGCTTACTGTCGATCCTATATCCTGTCCTTCGATAAGGAGTTTTCTGAGGTTGCCTTTTTTATGAACGTCGAAAACTATTATCGGTATCTTATTTTCCTGGCAAAGTGAGAAGGCCGCCGCGTCCATGACCTTGAGCTGCATCCTCAGAGCATCCATGTAGGTAAGCTTTTTGAGACGCTTGGCTTCGGGATACTTCTCCGGGTCTTTGTCGTAAATACCGTCTACCTTGGTCGCCTTTATAAGACATTCGGCCCCTATCTCAGAAGCCCTGAGGGCAGCTGTTGTGTCTGTGGAGAAATAGGGTGAACCTGTCCCTGCGGCAAAGATGACGATCCTTCCCTTTTCCAGATGGCGTATAGCCCTCCTGCGGATCACAGTCTCAGCGACCTGTTTCATTTCAATGGCAGACTGTACCCTTGTCGGCTGACCGAGACGCTCAAGGGCATCCTGAAGTGCAAGTGCGTTAATGACTGTGCCCAGCATTCCCATATAATCGGCCTGCGCCCTCTCAACACTTACTGTCTGCGCACCACGGATGATGTTTCCGCCACCGACTACCATGGAAATAGCGACACCTTCCCTTGCGACCTCTACTATCTCTTCGCATATCCCCCTGATAGCTTCGTAATCCAGTCCAAAATGCGCATCACCTGCAAGTATCTCTCCCGAGAGTTTAAGCAAAACACGATTATATTTTCGATCCATCAGGGTACACTCCTTGTTTACATTTTTTAATTATATTGATCTGATGTGATAAAACCGGGTAAAACAATGATGCTGCCTAAATAATTATCCCACTTAAGCCCGTGACTTGTTCAGCTTTTAACTTACGTTTCCTGTAAAAGGTTATAAAAAGAGCGAGGGATGAACCCTCGCTCTTTTTATGAATTATATTATCCTTCGATGATAAAACGGGAGAAGCGTCCTACTTTAATGTTTTCTCCGATTTTAGCTATGTTCTCGATAACGAGATCCTTGATCTTTTTGTCGGGATCACGGATATACTTCTGCTCCATCAGACAGTTCTCTTCATAGAACTTGTTGATGCGGCCCTCTGCGATCTTGTCGAGCATCTTTTCGGGCTTGCCCTCTTCAAGAGCCTGTGCCTTGATGACTTCGATCTCGTGGTTCACTACGCACTCGGGCACATCTTCCGGTACGATGAAACCGGGGTTCGCCGCAGCGATCTGCATTGCGATCTCATGGCCTAGGTGCTGGAACTCTTCTGTACGCGCCACAAAGTCTGTCTCGCAGTTGAGCTCTACAAGAACACCAAGTTTGGCGTTGCTGTGGATATAACTGAAGATCATTCCCTGAGCGGCGTTGCGTTCTGCCTTCTTTGCTGCTTTGGCAAGTCCCTTCTCACGAAGGAAGTCCACTGCCTTGTCTATGTCGCCACAGCACTCTACGAGCGCTTTTTTGCAGTCCATCATACCCACTGAGGTACGGGCGCGAAGTTCGGACACAAGTCCTGCTGTGATATCAGCCATCTTTAGTTAGTCTCCTTCCAGCCTTTCTGCTCTTCTATTGCCTTAACTGCTTCCTTGTCGATCTCCTCTACTACTGCATCAAGCTCTTCAGGGACAACAGTGGCTTCCTTTACTTCCTCGACCTCTTCTTCGACTGCGCTTTCGACCCTTGAATCCTGTCCCTGACGTCCTTCGATGAAGGCATTGGCCATGAGTCCGACTACCAACTCTATTGCGCGGATAGCATCGTCATTTCCGGGGATCGGGTAATCGATCACATCGGGGTCGCAGTTTGTGTCTACTATCGAGATAACGGGGATACCAAGCTTATGGGCCTCGAGGACTGCGATCGTTTCACGGCGCGGATCGATGATGAAGAGTGCATCAGGAATATCCTTCATCTCTTTGATGCCGGAAAGGTACTTCTCAAGTTTTTCTCTTTCCTTGCGAAGCTGTATTATCTCTTTTTTGGGGTACTTGTTGATCGATCCGTCGGTTTCCATTCCCTGAAGTTCGACCATGCGGGTCACCCTGCGGCGGATCGTCGCAAAGTTGGTGAGAAGACCGCCCAGCCAACGCTGGTTGATGTAATACTGTCCGGCCTTAAGTGCCTCTTCCCTGATCGGATCCTGGGCCTGGCGCTTTGTTCCGACAAAAAGAAGCGTGCCGCCTGACTTTGATACTTCGCGGACGAAGTCATAGGCTTTCTCAAGTCCCTTGACCGTCTTCTGAAGGTCGATAATGTAGATGCCGTTGCGCTCCGTGAAGATGTATGGCTTCATCTTCGGGTTCCACCGCCTGGTCTGATGTCCGAAATGAACACCGCACTCAAGCAGCTGTTTCATACTTACTACTCCCATGTGTATCCCTCCTGTTTTTTCCTCCAGGTACTTCATCCCGCAAAAAAACCCTTTCGGGCAACATTCTTGCGATCCGCACCTGTGTGTTATGCACCGCTCCCCAGTATAACATGGAGATGTTTATTTTTGCAAGCTTAGAAAGTTGTTTTTAACGATCCTGCCGTCATGTCAGCCAACTTGTTGCTCTGACTGCCACAAGCACTGCATACTGTCACTAAGCTCAGCACTTCCCCCACGGACAGGCACTGAGGCAAATGCCGCAAACACTGGATCCATAAGTTTCATAATTCTTTTTCAGAAACGCTTTGCATGCATCCCTGTCAACTCTTTCACTTACGTCCTGACCCATTTGCCAATTACGGCCCTTGATGGCATCAGCGGGACACGCATTCTGACAGCAGGTACAGTCACCGCATTTAGATTCCATAGGCATTCCGCATTTCAGCGGAGCATCACAAAGCACTGTTGCAAGGCGCTGCATCGGTCCTCTGTCAGGAGTTATCAGGCAGCAGCTCTTGCCGATCCAGCCGAGTCCCGCCAGATGCGCAGCTGCCCGATGGCTGAAAATACCGTGAAGCCCCTCTTTTGACACTTTACTGGCAGTGATCGGAAAAGCGCTGAATCCTCTCTCCTCAAGCCAGTCGGTTATACGCATTGTCATCGTATCCAATGCGATGTTAGCAACATCGTAAAAACGGGCATAGCTGTCTGTCGGACCCTTGGCAGAAATTTCCCTGATAACCGCGGATGGCATGTTCAAAGCTACTGAGATCGCGACCGGATAGTTATCCCACGTATTTCCGTAAGCTTTTCTGATCTCTCCAAAGTATGGCCTGAGATCGGCGAAACCGACCTTGCCTGCTCCTATCGATAAAACAAACTCCTTAAGTTCCTGATCAAAATTTGCGGTATTCAGACGCATGTCGGCTTCCTCCTTAATCAGCTTAAAGTCCTTCAATGAGTATAAAGGAAAGTATTTTCAGCTGAAAAGCATTCCTGCGAGGCCCGCGGACTCGATCTTTTCCCCTGAGAAGGTATCCAGGATCTCTTTCCCCCTGACCGCATAAACGCGCCACGCGACCTTCATTGATCCTTCTGACACAGATACGTTTCTGTTTCTGATGATCTTTTTCCAGCTTTTAAAATCATCAGGAACTGCTCCATACTCAGCGATCTCCTTTGCAAGCATCGGAGATATTTTGATTTCCAGGCGCTCAATTTCTTCGGCTTCGGGCATAAAGTCGTTATCCGGCGTTACAGCCTTCTTGTCTACTAACGTCGTCTTCCCGTTGTATCCGTCAACGATGACCACCTGATAGATATATCTCGG
>JAAYHA010000166.1 GCA_012727545.1 Synergistaceae bacterium
AGCTTTGACTGAAGTTCCATTGCTTCTTTCATGTTGTTTTCATGAAATGAGGTATATATTTTCCTGCATGTGTTCGGGTATAGGATAGAGGCGGCCATCGTGCCTCCGCAGGCGCCCATTGAAAGGGCTGCAAGGAACCAGTTGCCTGTGCCTCCAAAAACTGAAAAACCTTCAGGAGCAGCTGCGGCAAGGTATCCCAGCTTAGTCATGTTTCCTGAAGTGTCTTTTATCCCCTTGATATTAGGATGTAGCGAAGCTGCTATCATCGTTTCTGTCTCCATGTCGACCCCGGTGTTTGCGGGCATGTTATAAAGAAATATCGGGACCGGGGAATTATCGGCAACTTCAGTAAAGTAATTTAATATTGCAGTCTGATTTCCTTTGAAGTAATGCGGGGGCAGCAGCAGAAGTGATCCTGCACCGGCAGCGGCGAGAGCCTTTGCGCACGAAATAGTTTCACGAGTTGAGGGGAAGTGTGCTCCAGCCATAAGCATGAGTTTGCCCCCAGCTTCTTCCGCGGCTATCTCAGTTAATGCAACACGTTCCTGCTGTGTCACAAAAGGCATTTCTCCGTTCGATCCGCAAATTACTATCCCGTCAAGAGCAGACTCTTTCCATATCCTTAAGTTGATCCTCCACGCTTCTATGTCAAGCGATCCGTCCGATGCAAAGGGTGTCGGAACGGGTGCAAAAATACCTGTTATTTTCACTGACAATGCCCCCTTTTCGTTTGATAGAGTATATCATCTATTAAAGCAGTGGTACAATCTATCAGAAGGTTTTTGATGATTTGCGAGGTGTATCTCAGATGTTTCTTTGCAGGGAATTCAAATTTGACGCAGCCCACAATCTAATAAACTATCACGGAAAATGCGAGAACCTCCATGGCCATACATACAGGCTTGCGGTCGTGCTGGAAGGGCAGCCGGATGAAGAAGGCATGGTTTTTGATTTTGTAGAGCTCAAAAAATATGTGTCCGAGCTTGTCTTATCAAAGCTGGATCATGCTTATATCAATGACATCCTTCCTCAGCCTACGGCAGAGTATATCGCCCGGTGGATATTTGAAATACTGGACAAGCCGTTAAAACGAGATAATTGCGAGCTATACGAGGTAAGGGTCTGGGAAACAGAAAGCTCATCTGTGATTTGCCGCAGGGAGGATGTTTAAAGTGCGTGATGTCCAGAGTGAGTTGGACCAGAGAAATATTGCGATAGATAAAGTTGGCATAAGTGGTCTCTCTTGGCCGATACAGGTCCTTGACCGTACAAACGGAATCCAGGATACAGTCGCGAATGTGAGCCTTTCTGTCTTCCTTCCGCGCGATTACAGGGGAACACATATGAGCAGGTTTATTGAAGTGCTGGGTGAACAGGAAAATCAGGTTACATTCCACAACATGGAGAATCTTCTTAAGATGCTCCAGAAGAGGCTTGACGCGGATGAAGCCCATGCTGATTTTGAATTTCCATATTTTATTACAAAAAAGGCTCCTGTCAGCGGAGCACTCGGACGAATGAGATATGATGTCCGTTTTTTCGCAGAGCTTAAGGGCAGCAAGTTCGACTTAATAACAGAACTAACCGCTCCTGTCCAGACATTGTGCCCATGCTCTAAAGAGATATCTGACAGAGGGGCGCACAACCAAAGAGCACATGCAAAGATCTCAGTAAGGATGAAGACCTTTGTCTGGATCGAAGAACTTGCCGAGGTGGCTGATCAGTGTGCTTCTGCTCCGGTCTACAGTATTCTTAAACGTGAGGACGAGAAGGCTGTAACAGAAAAAGCCTATGCCAATCCCCGTTTTGTGGAGGATTCGGTACGTGAGCTGTCAATTGCTATGGAAAAAGATCACAGGATAACATGGTATAACGTTTCTGTGACAAGCCACGAAAGCATACATAACCATGATGCTTTTGCGAGTGTAGAGAGGAGCAAAATTTAGTGCCTTCAGAAAAAAGACTTGCAAGAAGGGCTGTCCTTGACGAAACGGGGCTTGAGAGGGTCAGGATGATGCATCCATGGATATTCAGAGGCAATCTCAGGCAGGTTCCCCAGTGCGCACAGGGAGACCTGATCGCTTTTACTGACAGGGCAGGTTCGATCAAAGGATGGGGCCTTTGGAGCGAAAGCGCCCTTTCTATACGTGTCCTGACTTACGGAACCAAAGAGCCTGACCAGATGGGGCTTTTGAGGGAAAGGCTGACATCAGCGCTAAACTGGCGCAAGACATGGTATCAGGGAGAAGAAGCTTTCAGGTGGGTTCATGGGGAAGCCGATGGCCTGCCGGGTATAGTTGCGGATCTCTACGGTGATGTTTTATCCCTTCAGATATCAGCTGCCGGATGGTACAGGCACATCGACAAGGTCGCAGATGTTTTCAGGAAGGTCCGAAAACTATCTGCAATAGTTCTTAGAAACGAGACAAAACATCTCGAAAAAGAGGGGATACCCAAAGAGGTAAGAGCTCTCCTTGGAGAGATCCCTAAGGAACCGCTCAAGATAAAAATGGGCTCCATATATGAACTCGTGGACATTGAAAAGGGACAAAAGACAGGAGCTTATCTGGATGTTAAAAATATTCCCGATATGATATCACCTCTTTTCAAAGGGGCCAGGGTGCTGGACTGTTTCAGCTATCAGGGGCATTTCGGACTCCATGCACTCGCTGCCGGGGCTTCTGAGGTAGTGGCTGTAGAACAGTCTCAATCTGCAATTGAGATCGCAAAGAAAAATCTTGAGATAAACGGTCTTCCCAAAAATATGGAGTGGATATGTGGGAATGCATTTGACGTTATGAGAAAGATGGACAGCGACAGGGAGAGATTTGACCTGGTTATAATGGACCCACCGCCATTTTCTCCGGCTAAAGGACAGGTGGATTCGGCGCGACGCGGATATAAAGAACTTGCGATCAGGGGGCTAAATCGGATCAAAGATGGCGGACATCTTGTTTTCCTCTCCTGCAGCCATGCTTTTACAAGGGAAATGCTTCTGTCTGTGCTGAACGAGGCCTCTGTCGATGCAGGGATCTCGTGCCGTATTGCGCTGGAGATACATCAGCCATTTGATCATCCGGCTCTTTCTGCGGTACCTGAAACAGATTATCTAAAAGGTTTTGTTATGGGGGTCCAATCTTAATGAGGTTTACAAAAAAAATTAAAGCTGTACTGTTCGATTTTGATATGACTCTTGTCGACAGCAGTTATGCGATACACCACTGTACCAATTTACTTGCCGGGCATCTTGGGTTTGATCAGATATCAAGAGAAAAAGTCCTTTCTGCGATAGGACTGACGATAGAAGACAGCTGGAGGATGTTCTGGGGAGATTTTCGCCAGGAATGGGTGGATCACTACCGGGCAAACTACAGGGAAGAAGAGCAGGCAAGGCTCAAGTTTTTTCCAAATACACTGAGCACCCTTGGAAAACTCCGTGGAATGGGGATCAAGGTTGGGGTAGTATCGAACCGCAGGTTCGCAAGAAGGCCTGTTGAATTTATGGGACTTACTTCGATGCTTGATGTGGTTGTTGGCCTGGAAGATGTTGAACGAGCCAAACCGGAACCAGACTCACTTCTTAAAGGATTTGAAATTCTGGGAGTATCGCCGTCAGAAGGACTTTATGCCGGTGATACGGACATAGATATGATGACGACAGTGGCTGCCGGCTGCAGGGGAATAGGGATGACTACAGGCAATTTTGACAAAAAAGCTTTGTGTGAGGCCGGAGCATGGGAGGTCAGGGACGACCTCGGAGAGATCCCATCACTTATTGTTGAGTGACAGAAGGTATAATCGATGGTAAGGCGTTTTGAGCCCGAAGAGCCAAGAAGATTCAAGCCAATGTATTGGCTCATGGTTCTTTTGGTGATCGTAATATGGGTCTGGGCTTTTAAATTATATTTTGACAGGTATGAGTATCTCCACCCTGAGATAACATGGGCTATACCGGGGATTGATGTTGAACTGGTGAAAATCAGCGGAGTTTTACTATGGAAAGAAGTTCCCCTTCCTGCTCCTTCAGGGGGTATAGTCGCTTATCCTCAGGGTACAGGGCCTGTCCGTGTATCAAGAGGATCCGTCGTTGCCAGGATAACATCAGGGAACAGGACTTCCGATGTCAAAGCATACCAGCAGGGATATTTTGTTGCAGCACTCGACGGAAAAGAACAGACCTGGCGTTATTCTGAGATATGGCCCGGTTTTCAGCC
>JAAYHA010000167.1 GCA_012727545.1 Synergistaceae bacterium
CATCCTGCGATTGAATGTATAAAAGAGGATCCCCATTATTATCAGAAAGAACATCGGCATCATAAACATCCCAAATGGCATTCCGCATCCGTTCCCGGCTGTTCCCCACCACATCTATACCACTCCCTTATTGAAGCTGCCAATTAAATTCAATACATAATATACAATAACATCGATAGTTATCGATATGTATAAATACCTAAAATACGTACTGCAATAGAGATAGAGTATAGCCCCAGTGCGTCTTCGGCTCCGAAAAATAAAAGGAGCTGTGTGGAATCTTACGATTTCGCACAGCCCCAATATTGTAAATATGACAACTTATACCATGCAATAGATTTTCTAAGAGAATATTTTATGTACGTAGGATGACGTCGAGGCAGAAAGCATAGCAGGGTAGTCAGGACGGAATCTCAATTTGTCTCCTGCATAATATTTTTTAGGACAATCTTCAAGATCCACAAGGAGGTGGTCGCTTGAAGCTGTGATGACCTCTACTCCTTCATCAAGTGGGACAAGCCCTTCTATCCGGATATCCTGCTTACCTATTGCAAGAACTCCGCGAAGCCTGTTACCCCTATCATGGAATATCGGAACGTTTCCTGAAAAGTCCATACCGATTTCTCCAATCGGAAGGGTCGGCTTTACGCGAACTTCACACAATTCCGCCACAATTTCCATTGTGTTCTGACTTAGCATCGTCAATGTGAACTTTTCAGAAGAATCTGTTCCCAACAGAATCGATTCGCCAAGTCTGAGACTATTGATCCCCTCGGGAAGGTTGCCTTTTATCATTTGAACAAGCGAGCAGGTGCCGCCACCAGAGACTAAGTCGATTGGCCTGTTAAGCTTATACTCCATCTCCTTGCGATATTCGAGAAGTCGTGTTAAATTCTCACGCCCCGGCAGGGCTCCGCTTGCGCAGGCAAAATTTGCACCTACCCCCGAAATCTTCAAATATGGCGAAATGTCCTTCAGTTTTTCATAGGTTCTATCTAATTCTGTCGGCCAGAAACCTTCACGCAGATCTCCCATGTCGATCATAAATACAATTTTATGTTCCTTCTTCAACCTGTCACAAGTACTGGACATTTCAAGAATACTCTCAAGCTCTGAAACTAGGGAATAATCACAGAACCTTACGGTATCTTCGATCTCGGATGGCATAGGTATCCTTATCAGTGCATATTCGCTTTCTATGCCCGCTTCTTTCATCTTTACGATGTTAGATATCCTGCTGTCTGCAAGTATCTGAAATCCTGCCTTTTTGAAGGCCAGCGCAATCTCGGGATGAGCACTCATTCCTTTTGTGACCGCCCATAGTGATATCCCGTTCTTGGCGCATTCTTTGATCAGAATTTGTCCGTTTTCAACGATTTTTTCTGTGTAAATTTTCAGTATTGGGTATCGCAAGATGGGAGTCCTCCTAGCATACGCTTTTATCCGATATTGAAATAAGGTCCTCGATGACCCCATAGGCTGTGTCGAGAAGATCAGGGCGATCCTGAATAATGGTGTTCGGATGCATGAGGTCAGATTCAATTCGTATTGCAGCTCCAAAGTGTGATATCAGCGCCATTACATCATCTTTGTCTACCTCTTCTACTTTTACACTAGCTTTTATTTTTCCATCAATAGTTTGAGCACGGCAAATCAGCTTTAGCCTTTTTCCTCTCTTTAAGGCATCTTTGCACATTTCCGGCGTAATTTGGGATATCCCCTTACGTTCCACATCAAAGGGGTTAATATCTGCATCCATAAGAACATTGGCAAAGGCCGCGGTCTTGGCTGCAGGATCCCATCCATCGGTATCCATTGTAGGATCTGCTTCAGCGATCCCAGCTAACTGAGCCTGTTTTACTCCCTCTTCAAAAGTGCCGCCATTTTCCATGTACGATAGTATGTAGTTCGTCGTTCCGTTCAGGATGCCGGAGAATCCTTTAATAGTGGATCCCTTCATGCAGCGCCGGACGAGGTTGAAAACTGGCGCCCCATCCATTACAGCAGATTCAAACAAATACTTAACGCCCTTTTCGTCCGCCAGCTTCTTCAACTTATGGTAATTGAAAGCAACCGGTCCTTTGTTTGCAGATACTACAGACTTACCGCGTTCAAGTGCGGCATGGATGTATGAAGAAGCAGGCTCTCCGTGTTCGCTGATCGATAGTGCCGATAGCTCAACAAGAACGTCGTAGTCAAGTATCTGCGCCGCTTCAAGCGGTGTGAGGGAAGAGAGTTGCTCATCTTCACAAACCAATGTATTTTTTTCTTTTAGGCTGCGTAAAACGGATCTCAGATCAAGCCCGTTGGTATTTTCGACACCGCCATGACGCTGAGTAAAAACACCGATCACAGTAGGAACCAGGTCAAGCTTAGGGTAAAGCTCTTTTTCTGTTAAAATTCGCGCCGTCTCTTTTGCAACATTTCCAAATCCAATAAATAAAATTCTCATTATATCTACTCCCATATTTTCTTGTGCGATAAAGGCTGCGTACGACTTTAAAGTCGCCCGCAGCCTGCTAGTGTTAAAGTTTCGGATATGCTATTTTTTGAGCCTTACATTGGGCTCTGCAGGCAGACCCAATAGAGGGATAAATCTGTCTAATCCTGTAAATGTCAGGATATATATCGAAAGCACGGTGATGATCGCCATGAAATTATAGTAGAGATCTCCGACCGTGAAAGTATAGAGAGGATAGACAGCGGCTGCAAGTCCCATATAGTACGCAACACCCGTATGCCATGGGATCAAAGCTGCGGTGTGCACGCCCACCGCGTCAGAAAAGAGCGCATTCCTGTTGCGAAGTATATATTTATCTTCCTCTGAACCCTCTACATTATCGTCTACTATACCTTTGATTACTGGCCCCACTGTAGCCATCTGCGACATCTCTTCGTTAAGAGTCGCATTTATGATAAGGCAGAGAAGCCCATTGCAGACCAAAAGATGGCGCACACGTTTGCTTATTTTGACAAAGAACGCCGCAACAGGGCCAAATGCATCCATTCTTCGCATTACGGCCCCAAAACCCATGGCCCAGAAGAGCATTATGACAGCCCAACTTCCCGCATCTTCAAAACCTGACTGGACCAATCCAATTACGTCTTTCAGCGAAGTTACAGTTCCTGCAAGAAAACCGAATAGGATTGCAAGGACAATGCCCGATGATAGGCATGAGATAGTATCCATTTTCATTATAGCCATCGTTATTACTATTATTACAGGAATTACCATGTACAACGGTACACCTTCTGCAACCTGATCCAGCAAAGTCAAAACAGCCGGACGCTCTTCCTGAAGGATAGCTATTGTTTTCTCGGACATGGTGGCAAGTATCTGTGACGGGTCTCCAACTGTTTCAGGAAGCCCCATTGAAATGCTTACTGCGTAAAAACAAATTGCAGACAAAATAACACATATAGCTGACCATGGTGCCTGAGTCCTCACCCTGTCAACAACCTTTATACCTTGCAGCCCCGAACTCAATATCGTTGTATCTGAAATCAATCCAATATTATCACCGAAGGCAGAACCTCCGACACAAGCCGCAAAAGTCAGCGCCGGATTTCCTCCGACTACATTACACAACCACATAAAAATAGGAATACAAGCTGCGAATGTCCCCCATGATGTTCCTGTAGATACGGACAGAGCACAAGTGGTCAGGAAAGCAACCACTGCAACCGTTTTCCCCGTAACCCCAATGTTGATAAAGATCGATATAGCTGCTGCCCCGACACCTGTCGACATAAAAATTTCGGCAAGTGCATAGGCCAACATAAGTATAAAGGCCAAAAGAGTCGCTTCTTTGGCTCCCTCTACGCCTTCATTCAGCACTTCCGAGAATTTCATTTTCTCTGTAACTTTACATATTGCTGCTGCAACAAAAAGTCCGATTGAAGCGGAGATAAGTATATCTACTCCGTTCATTACCATTACTGCCAAAAGTACAACGGGCGACAATTTTAACAATGCGATCAATGTAAAACCCCCTTTAGAAAATTAAAGTGTGCCGCCTTCCGGCAGGCACACTTTTATAAATTACTTCAGGCTTTCCTTTACGGAATCAGATATAGACTGGAGTCCTCTCACAAGCTCATCATGCATAGGCCATCCATAACCGATCCTCATGTATCTTTTACTCTGCTCGAACCAGTGCCCGGGGC
>JAAYHA010000168.1 GCA_012727545.1 Synergistaceae bacterium
GCGCTCCAGGGGTGGAATATTACCTTTACAGGAGTTGCATCCCACGCTGCTGCAGCGCCTTGGGACGGAAGGAATGCATTCAACGGCGCCAGGCTCTTCTTTGATGCGCTTGACATGATGAGGCAGCATGTAAGGCCCGAGATCAGGATGCACGGCATTTTAAAAGAATGCGGAACGGCTGTAAACACAGTCCCCGAGAAGGCAGCCATACTTCTGGAGCTCAGGGCTCCCGACAAAAGGGATCTTGAAAAGATAACCGAAAGGGTAAAAAAATGTGCAGAAGGCGCGTCAGCTGCAACAGAAACAGATATGGTCTTTGAGAAGAATTTTACAAGTTTTGACAATTCGTTGGAACTTTCCTCACTTGAGAGTATAGTACAGTCAGGCTTTGACAGTGTCGGTCTTCAGACTTCCGAAAAAGAATCCCCCGGAGGCGCTTCTGACATGGGAGACATAAGCTGGCGCTGCCCTGCGATCCAGCCGCTTCTTTCAATTGTTGACACGCAGGTCCCGCTGCACACTGCAGAGTTTGAAGCGGCTACCAGGTCAGAACTGGGGCACGAAAGGCTTGCAGCAGGAGCAAAGGTTATCGCCTACACTGCTTTAAAGATCTTGCTGGACGAGAATGTGCGAAAAGATGTAAGAAAGGAATTTTTACGTAAGAAGAACGGATGAAAAAAAGAGACAAAATGTTATACTCACGAAAAGAAAAAAGGGAGGCGACGGCATGACATCTATCCTGCCATACTGGGATCAGAATATTGAACTTGACATTGTGCCGTGGATACCCTACGGGAAAGATTACAGTCCCGTGACTGTAAACAACATGCTCAGCCCGCTCCTTGGGAACGTGGCAGGGCTAGCTTTTGAAATGCAGAGTGAGTTTCTCTATCTGAGGAGTTTTAAAAGCGGCAACGTAGGAACTATGGTAAGGCAAAACATAATTGACCCGATACGCAACAAGGGTATCGAGTTTGGTTTTACCATGGTCTTTACATACTCAGAAAAAATAGAGACATCAATGATCCCGCTTATAAAGGAATACCCGGGACTGAGAGCCGGCCTCACCCTGTGCGGGATATGGAGCTCTGATGTTCTTGTGGACGAATGCAAGGTCCTTGTGCTTGTCAGCGAAGATCCCTTCTTTGACGAGGGGGCGTTTTTCAAATCACTTCAGAGGTCTTTCCAGAGTATCTCGGGGATAGAGCGCTCGAACCTCTCGTTCTTTGCAGAAAAATTCGGTTACAGGAGGTTTTCCATCTCCTACGAGACCGACAATCTGACTCAGATGAGGATAACCCAGGCACTCTTTGACCTGGAGCTTGATGAGACCAGGGAACTGATCGGCCCCGCCCCCGAGATGAAACTCCCGCTTCTGCCAGGAATAAGGTAGTTTAGGTTGTTACTTAAGAACTGATATCACGGAAAGAAAAAAAAACGGTCGGCAGGAATGAGTTTTTCCTGCCGACCGTAAATTTTGTTTTAAAAAAATATTTTATTTCTGATACCAGGGGAATTTTTCAGCCATGCCGGTCCTTCGGGGGATGCCCTTGGGGGTCTGGGAGATTTTGTTCCAGATCAAAAAGAATCTTTTCATATCACCAAGGGTGTATGGGTGCAGCCTGGGCGATGAAAGGCCAAGTGCACTCCACTTGTTGCCGACGAGTTCGAGTTCCTCGGTTACCTTCGGCCCCTTGAAAGCGATCGCCTTTCCTTTGATCCTTACAAAGGGAGCAAGGTATTCCGCCAGTATCCCTGAAGCGCAGACTGCCCTTGCAGCAGCAACGTGGAATTTTTCGCGCTCCTCTTTTGCATATTCTTCTGACCTTCTGCAGACTACGGTCACATTTTTAAGCCCCATTGCGACAGCGATTTTTTCGACCAGCGCGCATTTGCGCGTTATGCTGTCCAAAAGGGTCAGATGAAGTTTGGGACGGCATATGGCCCATACCATTCCGGGAAGCCCGCCGCCGGTCCCGATGTCTATCACCCTGCCTTCGTAAGGAAGATATGGCAGCGCTGATGCGCAATCCATAACATGTGCGCCCCACAGAGTCTCTTCATCGGAAGGTCCTGTCAGACGGGCGAGCTCGTTGGCCGCAGAAAGGAGTGAAACGTATTTCCTCAGTTTTTCTTCATTTTCGCTGACTTCTGCTTCGACTGTTTCTCTAAAATTTTCAGTTTCCAAAAAAAAACCTCCCATTAACGGGATAATATCTATATGTACCAGTGTATAATAACGCAATAAGCAAAATGACGGGAGGCCAAATCGTGGAATCCTTTGAAAAGGGAACCAAAAGACGTGAAGGAGTAATCAATATTATTGATCTCCATGGGACCTGGAGAGAGATGGGAAGACAGTACGGTGCCCTGATGGCTTCTGAGATGAAGCACATCTACGATAGAGCCATTGTCGAGAAACTTGTAAATGAAAACGGGCTCAGTATTGAAAATATGAAAGGCCGGGCTGCCAAATTTTATGCGAATTATCCTTTCAGGTTTAAGGAGATACTGAGAGGGATGTCGGAAACTTCAGAAATGAACCTTGAGCAGGTCCAGCTGGTCAACGCAGTTGAGCTTCTGGCAGCGACAGCACTGGATATTCCTCAGTGCACAGGTATTGCTGCCTGGGGCGACTACGTGAGCGAGACCCTGATCTACGGGCGTAATTATGATTACCTCCCCTGGTTCAAGGAGTTCAGCCATGACATCGTCATTGCCTGTTACCATCCGGCAGACGGATCGCTCTCCACTGCCACAATGGGATACGCAGGTGAGATATATGCAGTTAACGGAATGAACGAGAAGGGAATATACCTTGAACTGAACAACGGGATGCCCTCAGGCGGAGCACTGTGGTATGACAGCAGGGTGCCTTCGGTAGCTGCACTGTTCCAGTTCCTTCTTGACGGAGCCTCTCTGGATGAGATAGAGAGCTTTTTCCAGACAACTAAGGCAAATTTCGCATACATTATTGGTGTTTCAGACGGGCAGACCGCAAGATGCTACGAATGGCCCGTTTTTGAGGTCAAAAGGCGTGAATCCCATTCGAGGCAAGGACTTACGGTCCTCAGCAACCACTTCACGGAATTTTCGTGGGGGCTTCCGAGACCGGAAGACAAGACCAACTGGCTGACAAGGTCAAGGCGGCAAAACCTCCTGACCCTGGCAAAGCACTTCAAGGGGTCTATAGACAGCAAAACGATGATGAAGATGATGGATACAAGGATAGAGGACCTCGGTGCCACCACCGATATGACCGTATATCAGATGGTCGTTGTCCCGGAGCGCTTCCAGGTCTGGTTCAAGATACCTGATACGCAGGACTGGACAGAGATAGACATGAAGGCCATCCTGAAGCCCCGTGACGAATAGGCCCGGAGAAAGTCGCAGAAAAGCCAGGAACGAATGATTTCGAGAAGCTGATCCCCTTTGCAAAGAAACAAGTCAGGGATCAGCTTCTACTTTTTTGTTTTTTTGTCTCAGTATTTTTTGTTTGAGCGGACTTCATATAATAGCTTTTTGAAAAAACAAAACACTCGATCAATGATATATCGGAGGGAAATGTTCATGGCCAGGTACTACATAGGTTTTGACTGCGGGACAATGGGAACGAAGACTGCTCTCTACAGGGAAGATTCTGTAAGAATGGCAGAAGCGTACAGGGAAAATATAATTTCTTATCCTCACCCAGGCC
>JAAYHA010000169.1 GCA_012727545.1 Synergistaceae bacterium
ACTTCATCGCCCAACCTCATTATCGCTCCGTCGCCGAACTTGCTTCTTATTTCGATCAACGCCTGCTCGAGTATGTCTTCTCTGGTTACCGATTCTTTCTTTTTGGCCATTCGATTGCCTCCCCGTATCTATTTGGCGCTATTTGATTACAAATACATTATATACAGTATGTCATATTTTGAAAAGACCCAGCGGAGTGTACCTTGGACCCATTGGAGAGAGCTCACTTCTCATAAGAGTTATCTCCCTGACTGTCCATGGCGAAGTCATCAGCGCCTCGCTCTGCATCGATGATAAAGCTTTCTCCGGGAGAGGTATGTCTGAATTCCTGCGGCCGATCGTTATATGTGGAGTGTACTTTTTGTTTTCCTTTGGTATCGATGCTTTAAGGGCAGCTTTTTCAACTTCGTCCCTTATTTTAAAAAGGTGTTCTGTATCTCCCCTTACACCGGCCCAGGCTACCCTGGGCCTTACCATATCCGGAAAAGCGCCGATCCCTTCAATATTAATATCAAATGGACCTGTCGGCCTGATGCTTTTTAAATTATCCAAAAGCATGTCAACTGTCTCTGATGGCCTCTCCCCGCAGAATTTAAGGGTTATGTGCATAGTATCAGGATAAGCCCACCTGAACTCGTGCGATTCACGTCTTCTGGCAGAGAGCCAGTCTGATACGACCTTTAACTGGGGCTTTGGAATAGTTATACAGACAAAAGTCCTCAGGAGAACTCCCGAAAATGATGGTATTCAGCCTACCATGTCACTGCACCCTTTCCAACAGGGCTTCAAGGGCTGTTTTTACTGCAGAATTCCGTATGAACGCCCTTTCCCCGCTGAATTGTTTTTTGAATGTATATGTGGCATCGTTTGAGGATATCCCAAACCAGACTGTCCCAACAGGCTTTTCTTCGCTTCCCCCGTCCGGGCCGGCGATCCCGGTCACGCTTAAAGCTATTTCAGACCTGAATATCCTCTTTGCCCCTTCAGACATCTTTTCGGCACACTCTGAGCTCACCGCACCATACTCATTGATAATGCGGGGGTCAACTCGAAGGATATCGATCTTTGCTTCGTTGCTGTAGGTCACAGCTGAGCCAAGAAAGACCACAGAGGCTCCCGGAACATTTGTCAGAGATCCGGCTATCAGTCCACCGGTGCATGACTCGGCAAGTGCGATGGTCATATTGCGCGAAGCTGCTTCTTCTATCAGTCTTTCTGCAAGAAACTTAGTATCCATTGTCATCTCCCGATAAAGCCAAGGATCGTTTCCATCCCGCCCTTAAAGAAGGTCCATGTCAGTCCCCTGAGAAGCAGGTTAGCGATCACGCCGCCTAAGATGTCATCTGCCATTATGCCCACCCCGCCGGGCAGCCTTTCCATCTCCCTTACAGGAAATGGTTTTGTTATGTCGATTATCCTGAAGATAAAAAGTCCGACTATTGCGTAGGTAGGCTCAAAACCCCAGCATGCCACCCAGCATCCTGCGACTTCATCGATCACGACTTCCGGGGGATCCTCCCTTTCAACAGCCTTCTCGTATTTATCGGCAGCTATCGTTCCTATAACAGCAACGGCCGCTATAACCCAAAGAGACAGCCCCCCGAATGCTATCCATATCAAACAGGCTGCCAATGATCCAAGCGTTCCCGGCATCTTGCTGAACCTGCCAAGCGTCCCCAGAGTGGATATCATCCCATACCAGGTTTTCATTTCAGGAATAAGTATCATTATCTCAACTCTTCTCCAACCATATCGTGAGGCATTGCCTCCGTCATCCTTACTTTAACAATATCGCCCTCTTTGACCTTCTCACCGACGCCCCTTATTTCTACCAGGCCGTCAACTTCGGGCGCTTCGCGAAAACTTCTTCCCTCGGCAAAAGAGGCTTCCCTGTCGATCCTCTCAACAAGGACATCCATAACTCTGCCTTCAAAAAGTTGCTGCCTTTCCAAAGATAT
Organism: Synergistaceae bacterium; assembly: GCA_012727545.1. Lineage (GTDB taxonomy): Bacteria > Synergistota > Synergistia > Synergistales > Synergistaceae > Caenicola. Next base: position 1,959 of record JAAYHA010000169.1, read on the forward strand.
CTCTTCCTGCAGGACCATCAGTTTTTTGAGTCGTTTCTGCTTTACGGCCTCTGAGACCTGCCCGTTCATTTTTTCCGCCTCTGTTCCCTCTTCGGGGAAAAACGCAAATGCGCCCATTCTGTCAAAGCGTGTCCTGGCTGCGAAATCCAGAAGATTATCAAAATGAGTCTTTTTTTCGCCTGGGAAGCCTACCATGCAAGTCGTGCGAAGGGCGAAATCTTCATTTATCCTTCTTGCGGCTGTAAATATTGACGAGAGCTCATCCGGAGAAATTTTTCTGTTCATTGCGGTGAGGATCTCGGGATCTGCGTGCTGTATGGGTATATCGAGGTATGGAAGGACCTGTTTACCGGAAGCCACCCTCTCGAGAAGCTTCCCTGTGATCCGGCTGGGATGAAGATAGAGAAGACGTATCCATATGTTTTTGGGAAGCGCACTCTCCAGCTCATCTATCAAAGAGATGAGGGAATCTTTCCCATATAGGTCCGTACCGTAGACCGTCAGATCCTGGCCAACTACGCAAAGCTCAACGGCTCCCTCTTTCACAAGCTGATCGGCTTCACTGATAAGGGTATCGATCGGAAGGCTCCTGAGCCCTCCCCTTATCCCGGGTATCGTGCAGTATGTGCATTTATTGCCGCAGCCTTCGCTTATTTTCAGGTATCTTGTAAATTTTGATGACGATGGGAGTGATACCCTGCACCTGCTATTTACAGGCACGCCTCCCAAGCTCTTTATAACGGAAGACCAGTCTTCGCTCCTTGCCCAGAAATCAACTGAGGGGATCTCTTTGATCAGGTCATCTGAATATCTGTTCACAAGGCATCCAACAACGCCTATTTTTTTCAATTTTCCCTCTCTTTTCAACTGTTCCAGATCCAAAATTGCAGCAATGCTCTCTTCGGACGCAGGCTGAATAAATCCGCAGGTGTTGACTATCCCCACATCTGCAGACTCAACATCATCAACAAGCATATGTCCGGCACGTTCAAGCTCTCCTGCCAGACACTCACTGTCGACCCTGTTTTTGGCACATCCCAGACTCAGGCAATATACCTTCATTTATATAGGAGCTGAGAATCTTCGCTTACGGGCTGATTTAACATATATAGGCTAAGCCCCTGTTCCGTAAGTCCTGATGCTATTCCAAGCGCCATTTTTATCCTTGCCTGATAAGGGTTCAGCTTTCCGCCGGACATTACCCCCATCTCGAGAAGTTTCACATAACAGCCTTCGAAATAGTTCGCCTTGGCAACATGCCCCTGAAAACATCTTGAAACCACTGCCACCGGTATCCTTTTTCTGAGGATATTTCTTATATGGGGGACCCATGCCGGCGGGACGTTGCCGGTACCAAACCCTGCAAGGACCAGCCCCTGTATCTCTTTATTCGAAGCCAGAGATGATATTATCCTTTCCCCGCCTCCCAAAGATGCATAGACAAGTTCTACTGCCGCAGGGGTTTCAGGCTGTCGTGCAAGGAAACAGGGTCTTCTTACACTGCGGAAAAACTTGACTTCATCGTTCAGCATTTTTCCCAGGGAGCCTTTTTCCGGCGACTGAAATATGTTTTCAGGACTGGTAGGGTCTACCATGACCACTTCCGAGGCAGCAAAGAGTTCACCGCTTGAACAGACCAGGACCCCTTTATCCTTTGCCTCTTCTGAAAGGGCAGCCTGTACTGAACATCTGAGATTCATAAGTCCCTCTGCGAGCCCTGCACGCCCCTGCACCATCAGGTTGGCAAATATAACCGGCTGCGGATGCTGCCAGAGAAGGTCTGTTAGATAGGCCATCTCCTCCATTACTCCGCTTCCCGAAATGACAATTATGCCTGTATAACCGTCTGAGACCAGCGTTTCAAACATATTCTCCATTTCTGTTGTCAATTTCATGGAGTAATGGTTACTGGGCTGGCAGCTCCACTCGATAAGCTGACATTGGCCTGCGATGTCCTCCGGAAGATAGTTTAAAAGCGTGCAGGGATCGGCGTTTTCTTCATCTCCTGAAAAATTGCCGGCTATCACCAAAGCAAGCTTTGTTTTGGATTCCAAATCGATTCCTCCATCCTGAATGCTGAGAGATGCATCTATGCTCTCAACGTGCATTTTATCTCAAAGTCAGACTCGTTACAAACGAAATTATATTACTCACGGCTGTTAAAATTTGCCGGGCCCCATAAGGATAAAAATTTATATAGACTTTTAACCTTTTTCCGTTTATCTTACTATGGGTGCAAATATGCTCTCGCATCGTTATAATTTATCAATTACATCCCGTTTGACTTAAAGGGGTAACGGGTATGAACATGACCAACGGGAGGAAATGAGATTTGGAAGCTTTATCAGGACTCGCAGCAATGTTTTCTTCACTTATTAACTGGCTGGTTGAAGTAATAGGACACATGGGATACCCGGGTATCATAGGACTGATGTTTCTTGAGTCTTCTTTTTTCCCTTTCCCAAGTGAGGTCGTGGTGCCTCCTGCAGGTTACCTGGCGTGGAAAGGCGAGATGAACCTCTTGCTGGTCATCCTCTCGGGTATCGCCGGTAGTATACTTGGCGGCGTATTCAATTACTGGATAGCTGTAAAGTGGGGAAGGCCTATCTTTGAAAAGTATGGTAAATACTTTTTTGTAACACATGAATCTCTTGACAAGGCAGAGCTCTTCTTCTCAAAGCATGGGCATATAAGCACATTCACAGGAAGATTGATCCCTGTAATCAGACAGTACATATCTCTTCCGGCAGGACTTGCAAGGATGCCAATGGGACAGTTTTGCCTATACACTGCACTGGGTTCCGGGATCTGGGTGGTAATACTCGCTCTCACCGGCTACTTCCTCGGAAGCAACCAGGAACTGATCCACCAGGAGATCAAGAAGATCTCTGTTTTACTGATAATAGCATGTTTAGTTTTGACAGCGGTCTACATCTGGAGATACAGAAAAAAAGAACAGGCTAAGAACGACTGATAATATTCGCTGCTCCTAATAAAGGGGGTAAGTCCGTGTATTATTCGATAGGAAGAAAGCTTGTCCGGATAGAAGAAAAGGGAGATATCGCCACGCCCTTCGCAGCAGTGCTGCATTCCGATGAATTTAATGACGGGGATCTGCCCTCCGGGTTCAGTGGATCGGATCTTCCACGTTATCCCAAACCTCGCTTCTGCAAAGCGGAAGTTCACGAGGACATGCTATCCGGAACTTTGTCTGTACCTGAAAAAAAGACATTTGGCAAACATTCCGGCTTTTCTTATTACATAAGGAGCAACGGAGTGCTTTTTGCAGATGATTCAGGCCTTGCTGCTTCAATAATGGAAAAGATAGAGAAGTCAGTTACATGGCGCGAACCTTCTGTAGGCCATTTTTTCTATTCATTTATGGAGACAATGGTCGAAGATGATCTGAGATACCTTGAAAACATCGAGGACCGGCTTGCTAAGCTCGAGGCGTCCGTACTCTCCGACAAGCTTGAAGGCTTTATGTACAGCATAGTGGCGATCAGAAAAGAGATACTGGCCCGTTCTCATTATTATTCACAGCTTTCAGATGTAGCACTCGAGCTTCTAGAGAACGAAAATGAGATATTTGATGACCCTTCCCTGAGACTCCTCAAACATTTTTCTGACAGGGCACACAGGCTCCGCCAGGAGACCCAGATGCTGCGCGAATACTCCCTCCAGATAAGCGAAGCCTACCAGACGCAGATCGACATCCGCCAGAATGTCGTAATGAAAGTGCTGACAGTAGTCACCGCAATATTCCTTCCCCTGACGCTCATTGCCGGCTGGTATGGCATGAATTTTGAGAAAATGCCTGAACTTCACTGGGATTACGGATACCTTTACGTATTCCTATTAAGTATCATGGTAGTCGTAGGATGCCTTTGGATCTTTAAAAGAAAAAAATTCCTCAAGTAAAAAAGTGCATTCCTAAAACCGGACTCAACTCAGGACAAGCATTGACTTGGATCTGGCCCGGTCAACCATGATAAGGAGGTGTCCTTGATGAAAAAGGGCATACCATTGATGGTCCTGTCTGCGGCAATAGCTTTTGCGGTATTTATCCCGCAGGCAATGACTTATGCTGAAGGTGCAGCAAAAACGACCACAGCTTCAAAAATTACAAAGGAGGGCGACAGGATGACTATCGCTTTTGTTGACGAAACATACAAGAGTGAAAAGGGGACCGGAGTGATCTATCTTGCCGGAGGGTGCTTCTGGGGACTTGAAAAATTGATGCAGACGATCCCCGGGGTAGTAAGGGCTGTAAGCGGATACGCCAATGGCGACCCATCGATAAAACCGACATACAGGGAAGTCTGCGGCGGAAGGACCGGCTATCGTGAAACTGTCAGGGTCGAGTACAGGGAAGACGAGGTCAGCCTTGATGCCATACTATTTGCCTTCTTTGGGGCAATAGATCCGACAGTGAGAAACAGGCAGGGCAATGATATCGGAAGCCAGTACCAGAGCGGGATCTATTTTGCTGATGAAAACTCCGCGAAGACAGTCGAACACATAGTGAAGGTCGAAAAGATGCGCCATAAAAACTTCGCGGTTGAGATAAAACCGCTGGAATCATTTTATGATGCGGAAGAGTACCACCAGGATTACCTTGACAAAAATCCCGGAGGATACTGCCACATAACTCCCGCTGAGATGAAAATGGTCGAAAAAATGACAGTCGACCCAGCAAAATACAGAAGGCCCGCAGACGAAGAAATAAAAAAGAGGCTTTCGAAAGAGGCCTACATGGTCGCTGTTGAGTCAGGCACTGAACCCTCATTCAACAACGAGTACTGGGACCACATGGAAAAGGGCATTTATGTTGATATCGTAACAGGCGAACCGCTCTTTTCTTCAAAGGACAAATTTGAGAGTCCATGCGGCTGGCCTGCGTTTTCAAAGGCCATAGACCCAAACACTGTCGTCTACCTGCAGGATAATTCTTTCGGGATGAGAAGGATCGAGGTTAGAAGCAGGGCCGGGAACTCACATCTGGGGCATGTTTTCCACGGAGACCCCCATTCCCCTAACGGGATCCGTTTCTGCATAAACAGCCTCTCCCTGCGGTTCATCCCATTCGGAGAAATGGATAAAGAGGGCTACGGATACCTGACCCGATACGTTGAATGATATCCCCGTTTTGAATATGACCTAAAAAAGAGCCCCGGAAAATATAACTCCGGGACTCTTTTTTGAATTTATAAAAAACTCTTTCGATCAGCCAGCAGACTATTCTTTTCTTCCTGCCATGAATTCTACGAACTGCCTGGCCGCCCTTCCCGAAAAACCTCCGTGTTTGAGTTCCCACTGAACGGCTCCGAGCACAAGTTCCTCTTCAGAAGCATCTACTTCGTATTCCTTGGCCAGGATCCTTACAATGTTGAGATACTCTTCCTGCTCCGGCGAAAAATACCTGATCATCAGGCCAAACCTGTCAACCAGAGACATCCGTTCCTGCATCGTCTCCGATTCGTGCATGTCCTCGTACCTGTCATCCCTGTCTGCCCAGGTCTCTTTCATTAAGTGGCGCCTGTTGGATGTTGCATATATAAGGATGTTGTCAGGCCTTTTTTCAAGCCCTCCCTCTATGAAAGCCTTGAGGAACTTATACTCCACCTCAAAATGTTCAAAAGAGAGATCATCCATAAAAATAACAAACTTGTAGTTTCTGTTTTTTATGATATCTACTATTGTCTCAAGGTCTTCGATCTGGTGTTTGTATACCTCGACCATCCTGAGTCCCTTGGGGGCAAAACGGTTCAGAAGAGCTTTCACTGTGGATGATTTTCCTGTGCCGCTCTCCCCGTAAAGAAGGACATTGTTTGCCGGCCTGCCTTCCAGGAATGCGACTGTATTATCGACAAGTATCTTTTTTTGCTCATCATACCCGACAAGTCCATCCAGGGATATTTCTTCAGTGTGTGTTACAGGGATCAATTCCCCTCTTTTGCCGTCCCACCTAAAAGCTTTGTTGAGTGCAAATTGTCCTGAGCCGCGTTCATAATGAAACTCCAAAATCTTTTTGTAAAAATCAACTGTATTTGCAGATTCCCTGAGTGCGTCGGCAAGTTCCTTCACAATATAGCCTGACGACCTGTCCAACGCGCCGTTTTCCAGTTTAAGCGGCTCATAATCCCCGTACCTTCCGAAAGCGGAAACTTCGAGGTCTTTGTCTATAAGGTTCAGGTCAAAATTAAAATAGAAACGTATGGTATCAATATCCTCTTTTACGAGTCTGGAGAGAGTCCCCGAGAGCTCTTTCCTGCGTTCCTGAGCAAGTGAAAAAGTGGTCTCGGACTTTGCAAAAAGCATGGTTATCCATGATTGCCAGATGTTGCCGTTTATGCCCATCATCTCAGCTGCCTCTGCCATGCGGCATACAGATTCACAGTACCAGGATACCGCTTCCTGCTTGTATCCGTCATCTATTTGTCCGGCACTTTTTATAAGTCCGGATATGCATGCAAAGACCTCATCTTTTTCAAATTCCCTGAGGGCCATAAGCTCTGCTTTCATTTACTCTTCCTCGTCTGACTCTACGATGCCTGCTTTGGCTCTTGCTTTTTTTCGTTCATCTGCGTTGAGGATCATCTTGCGGATCCTCACGTTGAGGGGGGTAACTTCGACAAGCTCGTCATCGCTTATCCATTCAAGCGCTGTATCTATCGTCATTATCCTCGGCACATCAAGCACTGTCATCATATCTTTCGTAGCCGACCTGTGGTTGGTCTGCTGTTTTCTCTTACTGGGGTTACAGGGCAGGTCTTTGTTTCTCGAACTCTCGCCTATTACCTGTCCATTATAGACCGGCTCTCCGGGCTTAACGAAGAGCGTTCCCCGTTCCTGAAGATTATCAAGTGCATAGCTCGTAGTCGTCCCGCTGTCCATACTCACAAGGGAACCTCTGCTTCTTGATGCAATGTCTCCTACCCATTCACCGTAACCGACGAATCTGGAAGCAAGGATCCCAAGGCCCCTTGTATCCGTGAGGAACTCCCCCCTGTATCCTATAAGCCCTCTTGTAGGTATACGGAATGAAAGTCTTAGCACTCCGGTACCGCCGTTCTCCATGTTTTTCAGCTCGCCTTTGCGCTGAGCCAGTTTCTGGATAACAACTCCCTGATATTCCTCCGGGACATCTACTATTACTTCCTCCATCGGCTCCAGTGTCTTACCTTTGGCGTCGTGCTGGACTATGACTTCGGGCCTAGATACACATATTTCTGACCCTTCCCTGCGCATCTCTTCGATCAATATCCCGAGATGAAGTTCGCCTCTGCCGGAAACCTTTACTCCGTCCGGACGGCCTATATCCTCCATTCGCAGGGCAGGATCGGTCTTTGTCTCACGCTCTATCCTGGCCTTGAGCTGCCTGAGAGTTATGGCGTTTCCGTCCTGACTTGCAAAGGGGCTTGTGTTGACAAGAAAGAACATCGACACCGTAGGCTCCTCGATATCAAGAGGATGGAGGACCTGCCCTGAGATTTCCGGGGCACTTATCGTATCACCCAGGTCTATGTTCTCAGGTCCTGTAAACCAAACTATGTCTCCCGCCCCCACAGCATCTGTTTCTGTCCTGATAAGACCGTTGGTCACATAAAGGTGGGTACAGGACGAATTCTCTGTAGATACTATCTCCCATTCTGTCTGATCATAGTCTTTCCATCTGGTATGGGTCCTTACAATTTTATCGCCTTTACGAAGTGTTCCCTGCAGTATCCTTCCGCATCCGATCCTTCCGAGATATTCGCTCCATGAAAGGGTGCATACCTGCATCAGGAAGGGTTTATCCATCTCAGCCCGGGGCGCCGGGACTTTTTCTATTATCGTCCTGAAAAGATCGTCCATTCCGGCCTTGGTGTTATCTTCCCTTTTGTCCAGATCGTCAACGAACCAGCTCTGAAGACCTGAGCCGTAGAGGACCGCAAAATCACACTGTTCCTCTGTTGCCCCAAGTTCTATGAAAAGATCGAAAGTTTTGTCAAGGGCGCCGTTCGGGTCTGCATTCGGCCTGTCGACCTTGTTAACGATCACGATGGGCTTCAGTCCAAGCCTGAGAGCTCTCATCAGAACATATCTCGTCTGAGGCATCGGGCCTTCGTTTGCATCAACAAGGAGCAGGACGGAATCTACCATCGAGAGCACTCTTTCGACTTCTCCTGAAAAATCCGCATGTCCGGGAGTATCAACAATGTTTATTTTGTAGCCGCCCCATTCGACTGTGCAATGCTTGGCCTTTATGGTTATGCCACGCTCACGCTCAAGCGTTCCGGCATCCATGACACGCTCTTCGACGACCTGGTTGTCCCTGAAAAGTCTTGCTGATTTGAATATCCCGTCGATGAGGGTCGTCTTACCGTGGTCGATATGGGCAATTATGGCTATATTCCTGATTTTTGATGAGTCCTGCATTGTTTTTGTTCCCTTCATCTGCAGATTACCGCTAAACGGCACAGATATTTCAAAATTTAAATATTACAATATTTGACAAACGAGAATTATATCACTTAATACCTGAGCAAGTCAAAAAAATATAGCCGCCCATAAAGGCGGCCAAAACATAATATATAGTTATATTTATCAGTCCCGGTCGTCCCTTACCGATCTCAGGTCTGCGTATAGGGTATACCTGCTTCTTCCCATCTCTTTGGCAAGGCTTTCGATCGAACCCTTAAGCTTGAAAAACCCCAGGCTGTCCATATATTTAATGCACTGTTTCCTCTCTTCGCTGCTCAGGAAATTCAGAGGTTTGCCGAACTTTTTTCTTGCCTTTTCCATTAGGGACCTGTCATCCTTTACCCCGCTGAATTTTTCGGTTTTTACCGCATCAAATGAGAGGGGCTCAGTCCTCATCATAAAATCGCCCATATCTTTGAGTATGCTGCCCTTTGTCATGTCAAAGTTGATGCAGAGGAAGCCCACGAGCTTGTCATTTTCATCTTTTATCAGTGAGACTCCCGAACGCATCGGCCTGCCGTTCCCTGCTTCCGACGGGTAATTGGCAATGTAGTCTACATCAAGGGCTTTTGGATCTGACATAAGGAACCTTCCAAAATCCGTCATAGGCGCGTTTACATCCCTGCCGGTCAGATTTCCGTTTACAAGGGCAACTATTGATGTGTCACCGTCAGTAACATCATGCAGGACTATTTCATAGTCGCTTCCCAGCATTTTGCCGAGAAGCTCTACGACAGGTATGAATGGAAGAAGGATGGGATGGACTTTTTTTGACATAGACTCGCCTCACGAAAAACTGACGGGAGAGCAGAATGGAACATCTCCCGTCAGGAAAGTATTTTGTTATGAAAGTTCTATAACTGTACCTGCGCCTGCTTCAGTTGCCTTTTTAACTATCTCTGCCGCTGCCACGATATCAAGAGTTGCAAAACCCACAGTCTTCATGACCGTTATTTCCTCTTTGGTGCGGCGTCCCTCTACCTTGCCCATTATCAGTTCGCCAAGCTCTCCGGCGATCGAATCAGAGGAGAAGAGGCCCTCTTTCATGGGAATGATAAAATCTCCCGCTTCCGAAAGGACGGCTTCACGATTATCTACAAATATTCTGCCGGCACGGCGGATAAGCTCCGCAGGCAGCTCCCTCTTGTCGGCAGTGTATGAACCGACTCCGTTTATGTGGCATCCGGGTTTGATGTCCTCGTTGGAGAAGACCGGATTTGCCGAAGTAGTGACTGTTGTAATGATGTCCGCATCAGTTACAGCTGCCTTTGAAGAAGCAGCCTCTACAAGTTTGACACCAAAACGGTCTGCAAGCGGCTGGTTCTTTTCAACGAAGGCCGCAGCACGTCCGGGAAGAGCATCGAAAATTCTGACCTCCTCAAGCTTCCTGGCCGTCATAAGTGCCTCCAGCTGTGCAGGACCCTGGCCGCCTGTTCCAAAAAGTGCCGCGACCCTGCTGTCAGGATTTGAAAGAAGCTCTGTTGCAGCTCCCGAAATTGCAGCTGTCCTGATCTGAGTGAGTGTTGTGCCTTCTATTATTGCAGTTACAAGTCCTGTTGTACCGTCAATAAGTGCCACCGTAGCCGGAACGACAGGGATACCCTTTTCAGCGTTTGCGGGGAAATATGAGACCAGTTTGACACCGGCCATGTTGAGCTCTCCCCCTACGTAGGCGGGCATAAACATACACTGTCCGTCTTTTGATTCTGTATCCAGGTTTATGCGAAGAGGAACTTTCGCCTTGCCTTTAGTGTGGAGGACAAATGCCTTTTTGTCCGCCTCTATGGCATCTCTCATACTAAACACAGATAAAATATCTTCTCTGGTTAAAAGTAACATATGTGGCGCTCCTTTCTTGCCTGACTTGTCGGCTTAGGTCTTTTCAGTTTCTTTGGATATTATACTTCAATGAAAAGACTATTAGTTTTGCTTTCTCTGACGATCTTATCTTATTTTTTTGTGAACGCTGCACGCAGAAGGTCAAGACCTGCAATAAGGATGACCGCTGCAACTACCCACTGTAGCATGCTGGTGTCAAGGCTCTTGACGATGAATACCGCTGCAAGGACTCCGAGGATGCCAAAGATGCTGCTAAAGAGGGTTATCTTTCTGGCATACTGGCCGAGACGTACGAATTCCATGCCGCCGACCGGAACGGAGAATGTGCATGCACCCATCATAACAGGGAACGCGATCGCAGGGTTTAGTCCAAGTGCGTAAACTGTCGCCATCGTAGGCGCGTAAGAACCCACTCCTACGTTGTTAAGGGCACCGTAGACCAACAGAAGCACCATGCCGAGGACAAGTTTTCCGCCGGTAAGGCCTGTCGCCTCACCGCCCGAGGGAAGCAGCCCAAACTTGCCTGCAACGACGAAGAATGCCGCAAGAACAAGCCCTACTCCCATGAACATCCTTATGTGCCTTACAGGCATCTTGACGACAAAACGGGGGCCAAAGTAGGCGCCTATCATCTGTGAAACTATCAGAAGAACAAGGGTCATCTGATCGACATCTATGGATGATATGTAGGCAAGGGCCATGACCGCTACCGGTATCGCGCACTGTGTGTTGAGCGTTCCGGGAAGTTTTGCGTCATCCACTAGTTTCCTTGCGCGGTAGAGGACTGTTGAAAGCGCAAAATCGGAAATTCCGAAAGTTGAAAAGAAGAAGCAGACAGCTCCCCAGACCGCGAGGAGTACATTGTTTCCGGGTTCTGCCCATGCTTCCTTTTTGTGCTTCATGAAATCTGTAAAGAATCGGAACGCAAACAGACCATTTACCAGAACTATCAAGAGCAACAGTATTTTTACCATACTTACCAGCCTCCAGTTAAATGTGATTAAATTCACTTTGAAAATAATAGCATTCTCTACACTTTTTTGTCAACTATACAATTTATTATATTTAATGGCGGATAATAAAAAATCACCGCATAAATAATGTCAGCGGTGATTTTCCTGTCCGTGTGAAATGTCTTTGGTTCAAATTCGTTTCAACACTTCGGGATTTACCAAATTTGGCGGGATCCTTCCCTCAAGAGCTTCAATAAGGTTCACAGCTGCCAGCCGCGCCATCCCCTCCCTGGATCTTACCGCAGCGCTCCCAATATGGGGCATCATCACAACGTTTTCAAGCTTGAGCAGCGGTTCATCCATGGGAACAGGCTCTTTCTCATATACATCAAGTCCCGCTCCGCAGATCCAACCCTCCGAGCATGCACGGAAGAGAGCTTTCTGGTCGACGACAGCGCCCCTGGCAGTGTTTATGAGCACCGCATCCTTTTTCATCATACGAAGCTCTCTTTCTGCTATGAGCCCTGCCGTCTCTTTTGTCAGGGCGCAGTTGAGAGATACAAAGTCACTTCTTTCAAGAAGCGCTTCCAGAGTTACATATTCTGCACAGAGCTTTTCTTCATATTCTGCTTTTCGTGTCCTGCCCGTGTACAAGATCTTCATTCCAAAAGCCAGCGCTCTTTTTGCCACAGCCCGGCCTATTTCGCCGAATCCCACTATCCCAAGAACGGAACTTGAAAGGTCTTTGCCGACAAACTGGTTTGGAGACCAGTGAGTCCAGCCGCCTTCCCTCATTATCCTTTCGTTTTCCCTCGCCTTACGGGCTGACATAAGCATCAGCATCATCGCTGTGTCAGCTGTTGCATCCGTAAGCACCCCGGGCGTATTGGTCACCATTATTCCGAATTCGGTCGCTGCCTTTATGTCAACGTTGTCATATCCTACAGAATACAGGCTTGCGACTTTCAGCTTCGCTGCCTTTTGAAAAAAATCCCTGTCCATACGAATACCCATCGTCATTATCAGGCCTTCTGCCAGCGGGATATCCCTTAATACGGCCTCGGGATCCGGCTTACCGTCGATACTCCAGAGAGTATAGTCGACATGTCCCTCCAACAGTGACATCCCGGTATCCTGTATCAGCTGGGTCAAAAATACTTTAGGTTTTGACATCAACATCATCTCCTCAGCAAACTTATTGAAGCTGCTCCGTATAGTCCGGCATCAGCTCCGAGCGACGAGACCTCAATGCTGAGATGATCCCTCATAGGCAACGGAAGCCATGGCAGTGTCCTCGCTTCCAGTTCCTCTGCGATCCCCTCTGCTTTGCTCATGCCCCCGCTCAGTATTATCTTTTCGGGATCCAGCACCACGATAAGCGAGGCTATGCCTCTTGCCATCGTTTCAAGCGCACTTGAGATCAGGACTTCCGCTCTTTTGTCATCCCGGATCTGCCAAAGGGACCTGAAGTCACCCGGCAGGCCCTCCCGGGCCGCTTTACGCTCAATGTGATCTGCAGATGCCAGCGTTTCAAGGTGTCCTGTACTGCCGCATCCGCATCTCAGGTCCCTGTGCTCCGATATCGAAATGTGCCCTGCCTCCCCGGCCATTCCATGAGCCCCTGTCACCAGGCTGCCGTTCACGAATATACCTGAGCCTATACCTGTTCCGAGCGTCAGTACTATAAAGTCCTTACAACCCACCGCTGCACCGCAAAATGCCTCTCCGACAGCAAAACAGTTGGCGTCGTTTTCCATTGCGAGCAACGGCGACATGCCTCTCTTTTCAAGAGCGTGACCTAGGTGATCCAGGAAAGCAATATCCTCAAGTCCGGAGAAATTGGTAAGTTTTGTAATGACCCTGCGTGAAACATCCAGAAATCCCGGTATGCCGACACCTGCATATGCTATCTTCCTGCCATGCGAGACCTCTGCTGTCATATCAGCTATGCAGTCCACGACCTCCTGAATGTCCCTTCCCTCAGGGGTATCCCTGTCGACCCTGTAAAGGATACGGGCATCTTTACCCTCTGTCTCGACAAGGGCCGCGGATATGGTATGTCCTCCGAGATCAACACCTACAGAGAGCAACTTCGTCAATGCCCCGCGTGCGATGCGCAGTCGATCGAGGAAGAGCACCAGCGCCTTATCTCGAAGATATCCTCTGTTGTAAATACCATGGTCCTTCCTGAAATTCTCTCGCTTCCGGGAACAAGTCCCGCAGCATCTGCATGCGCTGTTGTATGGAAAGTAAGCTCCGCTTTGTAGGGGGCTTCCATCTTCAGAACAGGGCTTTTACCTTCTGCCGCTGCGTCCAGAGCTTTTTTTACGGCTTCCTTCAACAGGTCTGCGGTCTCATCCGGAGTTTTTGTCAGTGCTGAATTCCTGCCAAGCCCATCCTTTAATGCACATGTCAGAAGCGTCTCTCCAAGCAGGCTCGATGCTTCAAGGCATACAGCAGTATCCCCTGCCACCATGGAGACAGGGACATCCAGAGCCCCGCAGAAAAGCGCGTTAAGCCCCGTTTCCCCAAGTCTTATGCCGTTTACTTTGAGTCCGTATACGACTTTGGAGCTATATGTATGGTCAAGTACGGCTTTTTCTGTGCCCGCCATCGCGTGATAGCCAATGAAGATGGCAGCATCGTGACCGGAGACTCCCTCTACCATTCCGAGTATCTTCGGTGTCCCGCTTATAAGTGTGACCCGGGGGGGAAACATCGATACGTCAAGGTTTGTCATCCGGTCATGGGAGTCGTTAACTGTAACGGACTCGGCTCCCCAGTCCAGGGCCGCGCTGACGGCAGCCATGGTGTCATGGAGCTGCATCCTCCGTCCGAATTCGTACCCCGGATCTCCGTACGTCACCTGTTCTGCCGAGACTACCCCGGTCGAGCCTTCCATATCTGAGCTTATATATACCTTCAAATCAATATGACTCCTTCCATCGCGCAACAAAACCGGGATCGCGCAGCATGAGCCTTCCAACGCCGACAAGGTCGCAAACGCCCTCCAGGAGCATTTTATCCGCGGTACGCACATCGTTTATCCCGCCTGTGCACTCGACCAGTACAGAAGAGCCCAGCGAGCTTTTGATCCTTTCCGCATAGGGTGCAAAGTAGGCGCTGTCTTTACGGTCAAGTCCGTATCCGCAAAGGTTCCCTGAAATGCCTATCATGTCCACGCCAAGGTTTGCAAGTTCACGGGCAACAGCGACCGTTTCGTCTGTTGAAAGCCCCAATGGTTTTTCCCCGGGGAGAAAATCTGCGGCTCCCAGGCGCACTGAGAGCGGAATATCCTTAAGGGACTGCCTGACTCCGTCAGTTATCTCATATAGAAGCCGGGCCCTTTTAGCGTCTGATCCCCCGTACTCATCGTCACGCCTGTTCGTCAGGGGGCTCAGAAACTGTCCCAGCAGATAACCGTGGCTGGCATGTATCTGAACTCCGTCATAACCAGCTGTTTTGACCATGCGTACAGCAGCGTTTATAAAATCATCCACTGTACGCCTGATATCACTGCGTGTCATAACTTCAGGGCTGCGGCCAAGTTTGTCCCAGTTATCACCTACAGGAACTCCCGAAGGGGAAAAAGACCTGTATCCCTCCATTTCGAAAACTGCAGGGTCTGCTATTTTTGCCCCGGCATGGTTGATCTGTGCCATGCAAAGGGCATTGCCGCTTTTCAGGACCCTTGATATCACTGAGTGTTTTTTCGCAACTTCGTCACTATCCGCAAGGAACTGCGCGGGCCTCGTCCTACCGTATATATTTACCGCATGGTGCTCCACTATTATGAGCCCCGCACCTGATGCGGCAAAACGACCATATATTTCTAGAGATTTTTCGGAAGGAGATCCATCCTCCATAGAACTTGAAGATGCCAGAGGTGCCGACACGATCCTGTTCGCAAGAAGTTTGTTTTTAAACTCGACAGGTTCAAAGATCATTTTCCTTCCCCCTATACGTTGAATCTGATTTCGATGATATCTCCGTCTTTGACGAGATACTCCTTGCCTTCCAGCCTCAGGCACCCGGCCTTTCTGCATTCATCAAAGGAGCTGCCATGCTGTTTGTAGTCATCAAAAGCAACGACCTGGGCCCTTATAAAGCCTCTTGCCAGATCTGAATGTATCGCTCCCGCGGCATCTACGGCATTGTCTCCGTCATGCAGAGTCCACGCCCGGACTTCATCAGGACCGCAGGTGAAAAAACTTATCAGTCCAAGCAGTCTGTAAGCCTCCTCAATAAGCCTTTCCCTTCCGGGTTCGGTTATGTTCAGGCCTTCTGTGAAAGCAGCAGCCTCTTCTTCCTCAAGCTCTGCAATATCCATTTCAAGGCTTCCATAAAGAGTGCAGAGCTTTACTCCCTGTTCATCAGCCCTCTTTTTCAGTTCATTCCATTTGGGGATCTTTGTCTCATCTGACTGGGAATCATCAAGGTTGAGAAGTATTATCTCCGGCTTTGAAGTAACAAATGAAAATCCTCTGAGAAGGCGCCACTCGGCCGGCTTCAGCTCAATGCTCCGCAGCGGCCTCTCTTCGAGAAGGCATTCAAAGCAAAGGTCCAGCAGCCTCTTCTCAGTTTCTTCTTCGGGAGTGAGCTTCTTTTTGGCTTTCAGCTTTCCAAGCCGGTTTTCGATAACGGCCAGGTCCCTGAATATCATCTCATTTTCTATAATGTCCCAGTCACGCAGCGGATCAACGCTGCCTTCAGGGTGTTCGACAGATTTGTTGCTGAAACACCTGACGACCTGAATGAGTGCGTCTGCGTCTGCAACAAAAGAGAGGAAGGAGTTGCCAAGTCCCTCTCCCTTCCCCGCCCCGCGAGAGAGGCCGGCAAGATCTACGAACTCTACCTGAGCCGGAGTCACTTTTTTGGGCTTGTGCACATCTACCAGAAAATCAAATCTTTTATCGGGAACTTCTACGACAGCCTTGTTTGGGTCTGTCTTTCCGCCTGCGTAAGGCTTTACCTCAGCGCCGGCCCTCGTTATCACGTTGAATACTGTAGATTTGCCGCTCAGGGGCAGCCCCACTATTCCGCAATGCAGCATTCCATTACCACTCCATTCTTATTTGTAACAGTGATTTTTTATCATCTCACAAAAGCCCCAAACTTCAAAGCCTTCTACACATCAATTTAAGGCGACATTAATATCTCTAAGCCTGCCTGCTTTAGTCTACTACAAACTGCCGCTGCTGAGCAATTAAGCCAATAAAGAGTGAACAGGGTCTTAAGATATTGATATTCATCCATATTTGCGCTGATCACCTATTTTTATCGAGACCCCGTTTCATCAAAGATCACATATTTGGTGATATATTGTCTAAAGCCCTGCTGAAACTGATATATTTGCGCCCAGGATCAAAAATTAATATACTGAAATTAGGCTATATATTTCTTGACAAGGCCATAAAGCCGTAGGATAATCGGTTAGCCTAAAGCAACTGGCATAAAAACAGAACAATGGGGGACTGCACCATATGAACCTCTTACAGGTAAAAGACGAAGAGAGTGCTGTAATAAAGAGCATTCCGCAGGGCGAATCAGGTGAACGGCTTGAAGCGCTCGGACTTAGAGTGGGCAAAAGGATCCGAAAGGTTTCCGGGATGCCCTTCGGCGGCCCTATAACTCTCCTGCTTGACGGAAGGCACTTCGCCGTGGCACATGCCATTGCCGGCAAGATCGAAGTTGAAGGCTTAGACTCCCCCCCCCAGCCGGCTGTTGAAAAAAGCCGTCTGTGGCCCAAGTTTATATGAGCTGCCGCGACTGCAGCCTCTGCAAGGTCAGAGGCAATAAATGCCCCTCAATATCTCAGGATTGCGGCCGCGTCCTTCTTATGGGAAATCCGAACGTTGGAAAGAGCGTCTTCTTTTCAAGGCTTACCGGGACCCACGCCCTATCTTCAAATTACCCCGGCACAACTGTAGGCTTTACCGAGGGAACTATGAGATACGGCGGCAAAACTGCCAGACTGATAGACGTTCCCGGAGCGTACACACTTGACCCCACCAACGAAGCAGAAATGATAGCGCGCCGTATTTTAAATGACGGCGCAGATGTCGTCATACTTGTTATCGACGCGACCGCCCTTGAAAGAAATCTTGTCATGGCAATGCAGGTGCTTGAACACGGAATTCCCGTCGTAGTCGCACTCAACATGGTCGATGAAGCAAGACACAGGGGAATCCTTATAGATATACCAAAACTTGAAGAAGAGTTGGGAGTTCCGATAGTTCCTACCGTAGCGGTGACCGGGCAGGGACTAAGCGATCTCATAGCAAAAATGGAAGAGGCAAAGATAAGCCATCTGCAGCCAATGTCCAAGGAAGTCCGCTGGCAGGTCATCGGTGAGGTCATAACTAAGGTACAGACTGTCACTCACAGGCACCACACCGCTATGGACAGGATCGAGGACGTATCAGCTCATCCCGTACTGGGCGGAATAATGGGATTTCTTGTGCTGATACTGGGATTTACGGCTATCAGATTCGTTGGAGAGGGCATAATCACCCATGTAACGGACCCGATTTTTGAGAACTTATGGATGCCTGTACTTGAAAAACTAAACACCATGCTTGGAGAAGGTCCTGTAAGGAATATCCTGATCGGGACCCTCATAGATGGTGAGATAGACCTGGAGCAAAGTCTCGGAGTCCTCTCAACTGGATTATATGTAGAATTCGGGATGGTCCTCCCATATATAATAGCCTTCTATTCAGGACTGAGCTTCCTTGAAGACTTCGGTTACCTGCCAAGGCTTGCTGTAGTCTTCGATGCCCTTCTGCACAAGTTTGGAATACATGGCTATGCAATAATCCCGACCCTGCTTGGTTTCGGATGCAACGTCCCCGGTATCCTCGGAACACGCGTTCTTGAATCCGAAAGGGAGAGATTTATAGCTGCCACTCTTATCTCCGTCGGCATTCCCTGCGTCTCTATCCAGGCAATGCTCTCGGCAACTCTGGGTGAGTTCGGGATGATCTATGTAGCTGCGGTATACGGGATACTCTTCTGCGTATGGCTGGTGTTGGGAAGGATAATGCACCTGACGCTGAAAGGCTACAGTCCCGAGCTGATAGTGGAGATCCCGCCCTACAGAATGCCATCTATGAAAGCCTGGATTAACAAGCTGTGGTTCAGGATCAAGGATTTTCTATATGAAGCCACTCCCCTGGTATTGCTTGGCATTTTCCTTGTAAATATACTTGAGACCATAGGCGTTATGGAAAAGGTCGCAAAAGCTCTCTCTCCGGTGTTTGAAGGCTTCCTCGGACTTCCTTCTGCTACTGCTGTACCCATAGTTATGGGAGTCTTCAGGAAAGACATCGCCATGGGGCTGCTGATACCTCTTGAGCTCTCCGCTTCACAGACCCTTATTGCCGTAGTAGTTCTTGCTATGACATTCCCATGCATAGCGACCTTCATAATCCTCTGGAAGGAGCTTGGGACTAAAAGGATGCTGATGAGCTCAGGCATAATGATCACAGCCGCACTGCTCACCGGTGGACTTATGAACCTCTTCTTTAAAATCATACTATAATGATCACATGATCTAACTTTCCACCTCTTGCTGCTTGTGGATCGAAACCTCTGATTTTCGTCTTCTCCACATGTTTATCAGCGGAGAACCAATGGCTCTAAAATATTGAAGTCGCTCGATTCCCGCTAGGAGCATGCGGGAAAGACGGTGGGAAAGTTGGATCACATAACTGTTTAGTTAACGGAGAAAAGGGAGGGGTATGATGAAAAGGGTCATTTCTGTACTTATCATGATGCTTCTTCTTGAAACTTCCCTTTTAGCCGCAGATAAAACGGTTACAGTTGCCCTCCCTGTGCAGGCGGACATCGGACAGCCATTTTTGGTCTCAATAAGGTCTGGATCGTCATTGCAGGACGTTTCTGTTTCATGGCAGGGAAAGGATTCTCAGCTTACCACTGATAACGGTGTTTTCAGCGTCCTTTTGGGAACAGACCTTAAAAACGCGAAAGCCGGAAAAAGCGAGATCCGCGTAAGTGCCATGGTCGACGGCGAATTTTGGGAACATAGAGATGAGATCAAACTTGTCGCGCATAAATATCCCCGAGAGAACCTGACAGTAGAAGTTGAAAAGCTGACGCCTCCCAAAAGCCTCAGTGAGAGGATAAAGAAAGAAGCGGAGCTTGGCAGGGCAGCAATACAGACAAACACCCCAGGATCAGCGCCTATGCTTCCTCTTTTGCGGCCCGTTCCCGGCAGTTATACCTCCGTTTACGGAAAGAGCAGGTATTTCAACGGTCAGTTTAAAGGAAGGCATGGAGGTGTAGACATGAGAGCTCCTGTGGGGACGCCTGTCAAAGCTGCAGCTTCGGGCAAAGTTGTTTTGACGGGGGACTTCTGGTTTGCGGGCAAATGCGTATACATAGACCACGGGGCAGGACTCATATCTTTTTACTGTCATATGTCGAAGGTTTCAAAATCAAAGGGAGATGACGTCGGACGCGGAGAAACAATAGGACTTTCCGGAAAAAGCGGCAGGGTTACCGGCCCTCACCTTCATTTTAGCCTCTCCTGGCGCGGAGAATTCTTTGACCCCGCTCCCCTTCTGAAATAGGAGCACTTAAATGAAAGATACGACAAGAAGCCTCATAGAGATCCACATAGCGGTCGTCCTGTTCGGACTTTCAGGCCTCTTTGCCAGGTATGTCGGACAGCCTGCCGTAATAATTGCCCTCGGCAGGGTCTTTTTTGCAAGCATCTCTATGTACCTCCTTTTCAGGTACAGTGGGACTAGAATCGGACTCAGGTCAAAAAGTGATTATCTGACCCTGGCCTTAGCCGGCTTGATGCTGGCAGTCCACTGGACTACTTTCTTTCTCTCCATCCAGGTCTCGACAGTGGCGATAGGAGTCCTTACCTTTTCGACCTTCCCTCTATTTATCACGTTCCTGGAACCGCTGCTGTTCGGCGAAAGGATAAAAACAGCTGACGTTCTGTGCGCTTGCGTTATGTTTACCGGAGTCATGATAATTGTTCCGGAATTTCATATCAGCAATAACATCACAATGGGGATAATATGGGGAATGACCTGCAGCCTTACCTATGCAGCGCTCTCGCTGATAAACAGAAAATTCGTAAAAAAATACTCAGGAAGGGTCATTGCCTTTTACGAACAGGGTACAGCAACTCTGGTCCTGCTCCCTGCCTTCTTTATATACAGGCCGGTCTTTACGGTGACAAGCATCTTTCTCCTTGTCCTGCTCGGAGTCCTTTTCACAGCAGCCGCCCATTCCATGTTTATCAACGGGATGAAAAGCGTAAGGGCACAGACGGCCGGGATGATAGCAAGCCTTGAATCTGTTTACGGAATAGCCGCAGCCGCTGTATTTCTCGGTGAGATACCATCCTTCAATGAGTTTGCAGGAGGAGTATTGATCTTATCTGCCGCCCTCTATTCGACAATGAAGGCATCAAAAGCGGCAGAATGACCTGCCGCTTTTTCATATCCGGTTAAACGTAAATATGAAAATATTCTCAGGAGGTCAGGACTGAGTAGAGTTTTTCGGTCCGGTCTGTGATCTTTTGGACCGTTGCGCCGTTTTGGAGCGCATACCAGACTGCCCCTCCCATTCCGACCCCCTCCTTGACATATCCCTTTTCATAATCTGCCAGACCCGGGAACTTTGAAGCTGAAAAATCAAGGGGGGCCGAGTACCAGTCGACGCCGATCTTTTCTGCATATTCGACGAAACAGCTCGTACTGTCCCGGCATATATATTTAGTTGTAGCTACCAGCAAAGGCCTTGTTACCTTCATGTCCCGCAGGAGGGCTGCAACAGCCATCATCTGTGTGCCTCCCGCCAGGATCACCTCTGCATCTGTCGGCAGCGCCGACACGAAGGAAGCTACCGATATCTGCATCGGGTCTCCCACCTCTGCCGCTGCTGTGAGCCCCATGCCTTGCATCCCGCCTGTTTTGATGCCCAGCCTTGAGGCTACTGCGTTCCATATCTCTTCCTTTTTGGACAGGGGGTTTACCGGTCCTGCCGATGAAACTGTCCCGTTGTATCCAAGAGATCTCAGAAGAAGAAGGGCGGTCGTTGTACCTCCCGGAATGGACTCGGCAAGGACAAACTTTTTTATGCCGGCTCCTGCCAGATCTTTCGCTGCCTCTATGGCTTTTTCAGAGATCTTTGAGTAGTCCGGCACGGCAGTCCCGGTCCTCGGATCCCTGCCGGGAAGTGCGCCGAGATCCCTGAAGGGTGCCACCGGAGCTATAGATGTACCGGCCCTGATGTTCATCACCGGCAGTCCACCCTCCAGCACTGCTGCCTTGGTGACAAGGGCCGGAGTCGGATGGCCGGACGGGTCGATAGGGATACAGTCGATGACCCTCGGCCTCTCGTAATAGAGCATATCCGCATCTGCCGGCGCAGTATAGGGAAGAGCATCGACATTGGCCCCCGCTGCGGAGAGCCCCTTCTCCCTGGACAGGTCTGTCTCACTGATAAATAGTATAAACATGAGTTGCTTTTACCCCCTGTACTAACTCAGAAATAAGAGTTAGAATCGTCTTTGTGGTCTCTGTTCTTAGCAGAGCTTGTTGTTTTTTGGGCAGAATTAAACACCAAAAGAAATTCTAACACGTTTTGGCTCAACAGACCCCGCACCAATTGTTTTTTAGATCGAAGGCAATGACACTTAAGCGGCAAAGGGGGATCTTATGGCTACCAAGCTTGCTCCAACCAGGGGAAACCTTGTAAAAATCACACGCTCCATGGAAATGGCACAGTCGGGACATGATCTCCTGGATCAAAAACGACAGGTCCTTATGATGGAGCTTGTCCGGTTTATAGATTCCGCAAAGACTATCCAGAAGGATGTTGAACGAATTTTCAAAGAGGCATAT
The DNA here is from genome assembly GCA_012727545.1 of Synergistaceae bacterium. Classification (GTDB taxonomy): domain Bacteria; phylum Synergistota; class Synergistia; order Synergistales; family Synergistaceae; genus Caenicola. The sequence goes on from JAAYHA010000169.1 coordinate 24,106, forward strand.
GATGCCCTTCAAAAGGCAAACATATCTCTTGGGATAGATACTGTTGAAGATATTTCAGAGGCTGTCCCTATTACAACTGACATCACCGTTCGTCTTCGCTCTGTAATGGGGGTCGAGATACCTGATGTAGATCCATTATCAGACAAGACCATCCCCAGTTATTCTTTTTACGGATCTTCGGGAGCGATGGATGCGGCATATTCAAAATTCCGAAAAGTAATGGTTCTCCTTGCACAACTTGCAGAAGTTGAAACAAGCGTTTACAGGCTTGCTGTCCAGATAAGAAAAACACACAGGCGGGTAAATGCTCTTGAAAAGGTTGTTATCCCTTCAAACCGGGCCGATATAAGATTTATATCAGACGTCCTGGAAGAGGGGGAACGTGAAGACTTTACAAGGATGAAGATGGCTCAGAAAAAGACAAAAAAGTAGTCAAATTCCGGAGGTAATGACAATGGGTACGTTGCAGGAAGTTCTCGCAGTTCTGCTTGGAGCGGAATCAGAGGCAAAAAGGATCGTTGAGGATTCAAAAAATGAATCAGATGGCTTTCTTCGCACAGCGCAGGAAAAGTTTGCCATGGAACGTGCAAACCAGATGGCTTCGGCAAGGGAGCAGGCAAAGGGCCTGATGGAGACTGCCCTCAATTCAGCAAGGACAGAAGCTGAACAGATCGCCGTCCTTGGAAAAGAGGAAAGGACCCGTATGCAGAAGCGCTTCGAAGAGAACGTCGACCCTGTTATTGATTCTATGGTATCTGAGATCGCAGAAAGATACATTTCAAAAACCAAAAGGGGTAATTAAGGTTGCACTCAACTTCAAAGGGGCAGGCAACAGCCATAGGTGTTAAGTCACACGTACTCTTCAGCAAGCTTCTTACTTCTGAAGAATACTGGGCGTTGCTGAACCTTAACAGCATCAGTGAGATAGCAGATTTCCTTAAACAGACTGAAGGATATAAAGAACACCTTGAAACTCTGCCTACCGCGAAGGTGCACCGTGTAAATCTTGAGAATGCAGTGAAGTCGGCGATACTCTCTGAAGCAACGGCATTCTTATTCTACCTTTCTGGACCCAGACGCCAGCTGTTTATAGACTGGCTTGGGTGGTACGAGGCAGAGCATCTGAAAAGCATTTTCAGATGGGTAAGGACGAAGAGGCTTGACCGCGATGAAATGAGAAAACGTCTTTTTGCTGTCCCGGGATCAAAACTCTCCTATGACCTTCTGCTGAACAGCAGGGACTACAATGATGTACTTGATGCACTAAAAGACACAAGATATTATAGGGTCCTCACAGAACCGGTCAAACGCCTGATCAACGGGGAGGAGTCTCTTTTTTCGCTTGAGATCGCGATAGACAACCTTGTAGAAACATCTTTATACAACGACCTTAAAGATCTGCCGGAAAACGAGCAGAAATTACTTGAGCCAATGTTCGGGACCAGGATCGACCTTCTTAACCTTTACCATTTCCACAGGTGCGTATGGTATTACCACATGACGCTCGAAGAGACGCTCAGCAGGATGCTCCCGGTCAAATACAAGGTAAAGACCCACCACCTAAGGGATATGACAAAAGGCACAAGCTGGGAAGAGAGGATCGACAGACTTGGGGCAACTTTTCCTGTTTATGCCGAAATATTCAGAAATGCCCTTCAACAGGAAGACAAGGAACTGGCACTTGAGATGTCCATAAAGAGATACAACTATCTCAAGGCCCTGGCTATATTCCAGAAGGGATCTCCGGGTTTTCATACAGCTATCAGTTACTTTATATTAAAATCTCATGAATTGGACGATGTGATCCGTGTGATAGAAAATGTCAGATATGATTATGATCGCAGGAATGCGGCCAATTACCTTATAAGGCCGATAATCAGCGGGGGTGAACCCATATGGCAGTAATGAAGATGGTCTCACTGACCATGATAGGTCCTGACTCGGAAATGGAACCTGTCGCCCGTCAGATGGTTTTGACGGGAGGCTTCCAGCCTTTGCCGCTCGACCTCCTGGTAAACGACAGGAACCTCCGGTCTAAAGTAACGACCGAAACAGAAAACCCGTACGACGAGCTTCTGGCAAAGGTCACAACGGTATGGAAGATCGCCGGTGAGATGATCCCCGATCCATCTCCTGTCACCATTACTAAAGAGTTTACGCTTACAGCAGCCCGAAGGAAAGTTGAACAGACTTCCAAAAGGCTGGAAGTATGGGAAAAGAGAAGAGTCGCGCTTTCCGAGGGGGAAGATCTCCTCACGGCCACAAAACTGTTCGTTGAAGCACTCAAAGGGACTGAATTCGGTCCGGAGGAACTTGCAAGCGGCACATTCCTGATCCCATTTTTTGGCCGGCTCTCGAATGAAAACTACCAGAGGCTGACGGAGAGCAGCGAGGAGTCGCCCATAACGACGAATGAACTGACAGTGCTCAACGGCAACACCTGGGTCCTCGTATTGTCAGTCAAGGGACATGAAGAATCGACCCGTAAGCTTCTGGAAGCTGTCTACTTCAAGGAATTCTCATTAACGGACATCGCATCGCAGTTAAAAGGGGCGGATCCACTTATTCTTGTAAACAAAAGGATAGCCAACCACCAGAGAGCCATCAAAGGGCTCGCCAAGGCTGCCAAGGACATGCTGCGGGAGCAGCGGTCGGAATATGAACTGCTCTACTCGCAGCTCTACACGATGCAGAGAGTCTATGACGTGTGCAAGGGACGGGGAGAAGTAAGCGGTATGTTCGTGCTTTCTGGATGGATACCGGCTGACACCCTTGCAGGCATCAGAAAAACTGTCGAAGAAGAGGCACCGATGACAACAGTCATGGTGGAAGAGACAAAGGACATCAGCTATTCGGGCATACGTATACCGACGCTTTTGCAGAACAACCCTGTTTTCAGGGCTTTTCAGGACATAGTGTCAATGTACAGTCTGCCGTCTTACGGAGAGATAGATCCCTCTCCCATAGTAGCCATCTCGTTCATCCTCTTTTTTGGTTTCATGTTCGGAGATATCGGGCACGGCCTGATGATATTCCTGGGTGCAATGTTCATGGTCAAACGGGGAATGATGAAACGTTCCTTTGGACAGGTCATTAAATCTGCAGCTGTAAGCTCTATGGTATTTGGAGTGCTTTACGGGAGCGTATTCGGGATGGAGGACATAATTCCTGCACTGTGGCTCTCCCCGATGCACGACACCAACAAACTCCTGGTGATCGCCATCTGTCTCGGAGTGTTCATGATAAGCCTGGGGCTTGTCCTCAACATGATAAAACAGTACAGGGCAAGGGACTTTGGAAGGCTGCTCTTCGACGGGCAGGGAATGGCCGGACTCATGCTCTACTGGACAATGGCTGCCCTCGCCGCAATATACATGACGGGCACAAAGATCCCTGAGATCGCAGCTGACATAATGTGGGCCGGGATCGGAGTATTGATGCTTCTCATGATATTCAGGGATATCCTCGCCAGATATCTGCTGCACCAGAAAGGTGAAGGAGAATCGGCAGTCCTGAACATCTTCGAGATAATGCACCACCTGATGTCGTTCGTTTCCAACACAGCGTCATTTGTCAGGCTTGCAGCCTTCGCGCTTAACCACGTCGGACTCTCAATGGCAGTAATAATGCTCTCCGAGATGGTCCATTCCCTCCCCGGCGGAATAGTAATGAAAGGGATAATCCTCGTAATAGGAAATGTCGTAATAGTATGTCTGGAAGGGCTTATTGTCTTTATCCAGACTCTAAGGCTCGAATATTATGAGTTCTTCGGTAAATTCTACAAGGGAGGGGGAAGTGAATTCAAACCGGTCGGCTGGAAAAAGGACGGTTCCAAGTATGTCGCTCCGGCCGCCGAGAAGTAATTACATACATAAATGCTTTATGACATAATAAAAGGTCAAACTGATAATTTTTGTACAATTAATGTGAAGGAGTGGGTTTTTGATGTTTGGACTTGCAATGTGCTGCGGCACTGTCGCAACAATGATAGGTCTGGGGTATTTGATGCAGCGCAGAGGCTATAAGGGAGGCCGCGCCTTCTATCTTTCGGGTTTGGGGCTATCATCGCTCCTCGTCTTTACAGGGGCAGCGCTGTCTCTCACGATGCACCCCGCTTTCGCTGAAGCAACTGCAGCACCTCTGGGAACAGGCGCAGGAATGGGCTTTATTGCGGCTGCTGTCTCGACAGGGCTTGCATGCCTGGGTGCGGGACTTGCCGTTGCCAGCGTTGGTTCAGCAGCCCTCGGACTGGTCGGCGAAAAACCTGAGATGCTTGGAACGACCCTAATTTATCTTGGACTTTCAGAAGGTATCGCAATATACGGGGTCATCGTTTCACTTCTGATCCTCGGGCGGGTCTAAGGACAGTAACAATAAGATGAAAGCTTTTCTTGTGAGCGACAACCATGATTCCCTGGTAGGCATGAGGCTTGCCGGGATACAGGGCTGCCTTGTTCACACCGTCGATGAGACCTTTGCGGCGATAGACAGAGCATTAAAGATGCCTGACCTGGCCATTCTCGCAATTACGGAGAGGGCTGCGGAAATGGCACCTGATGTTGTTCAGCAGTTGCGAGAGCGCGGTGAACTGCCTCTCCTGGTTGAGATACCTGACAGATTCGGTACTAAACGGGGTCCGGATTTTCTGACCCGATACGTACAGGAAGCCATTGGGGTGAAAATGTAATGAAGGAAGTATCCAGTGAAAAGATAGGGACTCTTAGGGACATAATACTTGACAGAGCTGATTCCAGAAAGAAAGAGCTAGTGGCAGGAGCAAGGCAGGAAGCCGAGGAATGGCTGCTCAGGGAGACAGAAAAACTTCAGCGTGAAACCAACCTTATACTTCAGGATGCAAGGAAAAGAGCTGAAGATATCAGGCGCAGGCAGATACTGTCCGCGGAGAGAGAAAAATCTACAGAAACACTGAGACTGCAGAACAGGATACTCTCTGAAGCACTTGGAAGACTTCAGGATAAGCTCGTGCACATGAGGGAACGTGAAGATTATGTAAATATCCTTGCAGGAATGTGCATAGATGCGATAACTTCCCTACGGGAAACCAAGGGACTCAAACTGAGGCTTTCGGCAGTTGATGCGGGCCTGGCCGGTCCGATCATCTCAAAAGTAGAGGAATTTATTCCGGAAGCAGAAATCATTTTTGATCCGGAAACTGCTCCAATACTTGGTGGATGCTGGATCTCTACAAATGACGACCGCAGGCAGGTAAACTCTGACTGGCAAAGCCTGACGCAGGAAATGGCCGATACCCTGGCTGAACGGCTCCTGCCCCTGCTATAGGAGGAATGAAACTTGGAGGCTAAGACAAACATCGCCCCAACAACAAAGGAAGGTATCGTAACCTTCGTAAACGGTCCTGTCATAAAGGCCTCTAATATGCGTAATTTTGCAATGCGTGAAGTTGTTAAGGTCGGTCCCAAAAAGCTTATGGGTGAAATAATAAGCATGGACAGCGATGATGCAACTATTCAGGTCTACGAGGACACTGACGGACTCAGCATACATGAAATTGTCACCGGCACGGGTGAACCACTCTCTATCGAGGTGGGGCCCGGGCTGATAGGCAGTTTTTTCGACGGTATCGGAAGGCCTTTGGACGCCCTTCTTGAATCTGAGGGAATGTATATTTCTCCGGGCACCTCGGTCAACATGCTAAACCGTGACAAGGTCTGGGACGTGACCCCGGTAGCTAAACCCGGAGACCTGATAACAGGGGGAATGGTAATTGCCACTGTGCAGGAGACCCCCCTCCTGCTTCACAAAATAATGGCACCGCCTGACACTGAGGGAGAGCTGACATGGGTCATATCAAAAGGTCAGCACAAGGGCGGAGAAATGGTCGCAAAAATCAAGGACGCCTTTGGCCGCGAAATATCAATACCCATGATCCAGAGATGGCCAGTGCGGACACCCAGACTATACAGGGAACGCCTCCTTCCGAACGAACCTTTCGTGACCGGACAGAGGGTCATCGACGGACTCTTCCCAATAGCAAAAGGTGGTACGGCATGCATCCCCGGAGGGTTTGGGACGGGAAAGACCGTCACTCAACATCAGCTTGCCAAATGGGGAGATGCCCAGGTAGTCATTTACATAGGCTGCGGTGAGAGAGGGAACGAGATGACAGACGTTCTTGAACAGTTCCCCGTACTCGAAGACCCAAGATCCGGAAGGCCGCTGATGGAAAGAACCATCCTGATCGCCAATACATCCAACATGCCTGTCGCGGCCCGCGAAGCATCAATTTATACAGGTATAACCATCGCCGAATATTTCCGCGACATGGGATATGACGTTGCAATTATGGCGGACTCAACTTCGAGATGGGCCGAGGCCCTTCGCGAACTTTCGGGCCGCCTTGAAGAGATACCTGCCGAGGAAGGGTTCCCCGCATACCTGCCCAGCAGGCTGGCTGAGTTTTATGAAAGGGCCGGCCGTGTAGTTACATTAGGCGGAGAAAGCGGTAGCATCACTGTAATAGGAGCAGTTTCGCCTCCGGGAGGAGACTTCACTGAACCTGTCACGAGGCACACCAAGCGCTTTATCAGATGCTTCTGGGGACTGGACAAAAACCTCGCAAACGCCAGACATTATCCCGCTATTTCCTGGATAGACTCTTACAGTGAATACGCTGAAGAGGTAAACGGTTGGTTTTGCTCCAACGTAGATCCAAGATGGGGAGATCTCAGGGATGAGGTCCGTCAGATCCTTGCTGAGGACAACAAGGTACAGCAGGTCATAAAACTGGTCGGAGAGGACGTACTTCCCGACGACCAGAGACTTGTCGCATTTACAGCCTTTTTGATAAAGAACGGATATCTCCAGCAGAACTCCTTCGGCTCAGACTCATATTCTCCTCCGTCAAAGGGATTTGAGATACTTGAAATAGTTATGGAGTTCTACCAGAAAGCTCTCGGGCTTGTCCGTAAGGGCATTCCGATATCCCTTATCAAAGAAGACGAATCAGTCGACTCGATCACGCACCTCCGTGAACTCTCACCCGATGACAAAAATGGCTTCGCTCTGGTGAGAAAGAGGATAAACGCTCACCTCGACAGGGTAGCAGCTGAAAGAACAAGAAAGCTTGGAGGTGAGTAACCGGTGGCAAACGCTGAATATATCGGAGTTAAAGATATCGAAGGACCATTCGTTCTCGTTGAGAACGTAAGCGGCGTAGGTTACGGCGAGCTTGTTGAGATCCGTGACAGCAAGGGACGTCTCCGCCATGGACAGGTGAAGTCACTGAGCGAAAAAGCCACATTGGTACAGGTATTCACAGGAACAGAAGACCTTATCCCCAATACCACCAAGCTGCGTTTCCTCGGAAAGCCTCTTGAGATCCGGCTCTCTAAAAATATGCTTGGACGTACCTTTAACGGACTTGGGGAACCCAGAGACGGCTGCGGAGAGACCTACGGCGGGAAAAGGGTAAACATAAACGGACTACCCCTTAACCCCATGGCACGCCAGTATCCCAAAGACTTTATCAACACAGGGATATCCGCGATCGACACACTGACGACCCTTATAAGGGGGCAAAAGCTCCCCATCTTTTCAGGAAACGGGCTGCCGCATAACCAGCTGGCAGTACAGATAGCAACTCAGGCAAAGATCATGGGATCCGACGACTTCGCCGTTGTCTTTGCAGGAATAGGCATCAAGCATGACGACGCGGCTTATTTTACCCAGGAACTATCCAACAGGGGGCACAGCAATAACATAGTAACATTCCTGAACCTTGCCGACGACCCGGTCATCGAACGTATCGCGACTCCAAGGATGGCGCTCTCAACAGCCGAGTATCTCGCCTATGAACTTGGACTTCACGTGCTTGTCATAATCACTGACATGACAAGCTACTGCGAAGCTCTCAGGGAAATTGGCGTAGCTGCCGGTGAAGTCCCCAGCCGCAAAGGATACCCGGCCTACCTCTACAGTGACCTGGCGTCTCTCTATGAGAGGGCCGGAGTCGTAAGGGGGGTCAGCGGGAGCGTCACACAGATCCCGATACTGACCATGCCAAACGACGACATAACCCACCCTATACCTGACCTTACAGGATTCATAACAGAGGGGCAGATAGTTCTCTCAAGGGAGCTTGATTCAAGAAACATCTATCCCCCGATAGACATCCTGACCAGCCTTTCGAGGCTTATGAAAGACGGTATAGGCAAGGGATATACGAGAGAAGACCATCCCAGCGTTTCAAGCCAGCTCTTCGCATCTTACAGCAGGGTCCAGGAAGTGCGATCCCTGGCAGGTGTCGTCGGAGAGGACGAACTTTCCAAAAATGACAAGATGTCACTGGAATTTGGAAAGCTGTTTGAGGAAAAATTCCTTAAGCAGGGCAAAGAAGAGGAACGTGAGATAGGCTACTCCCTCGACATGGCCTGGGAGATACTCAGCAATCTGCCCAGAAGCGAACTTACAAGAGTCTCGCTCTCAGATATAAACGAACACATAAGAAAACATACTGACTAACCTTTGCTTCTGCAAGGATCAACCATAAAGCGAAGCCCGGAAAAGAACCTCCGGGCTTCGCTTTATCAGACTGTTTATCCGGAACGAAAAGAGACTTAAATATTATCTTCAATCTGAGCTGTGTCACCTTTTTTCACTACTCCCCCTGAAACGACCACGCAAAAAAGCCCCTCCGACGGCAGCAGGCTTACTCCGAATGTCCTGCTGACGATGCTGGGATGATCTTCCTTGCCAACCTGAGTCACCTCAAGGAGAACATCTTCCCCTAGCCTTATCCTGCTTCCGGGGCCAAGAGAAGACAGGTCAAGCCCTTCGGTCAGAACATTCTCCGCAAAATCTCCGGGCCCCATGTTCAGCCCCTTCAGCCTGTTTACCTTATCAAGGCTTTCAAAACTCAGACATGTGACCTGACGGCCCCAGTCTCCTGCATGTCCGTCGTTTTCGATCCCCTTGCCTGAGATAAAGACTGCTTCCTGGATCTCTTCCTTGAGCTGCCCCCTTTGGGGACTGACAGATATTGAGTAGACCTTTCCACTTTTTCCCATACTATCTTCCTTCCTGCCTATCCATGAACGGATATTTTATTTTCTGCCCTGATTATAGTTCAGGGTCCGGCAGCCGGTCTATAGCTGGGATGTGCAGTTAGGACACCTTGTTGCGTTGTCGTCAATATCCGAGAAACAAAAGGGACACTTGCGCTTGGGCGCCGGTGTGGGTTCAGGCTTTGACATTTTGTTCGCAAAGCGTATTACCCAGAATATTGCCCACGCCTGTATAAGAAAATTTATTATACTGTTGATAAAAAGACCATAACTGATAACAGGCAGGCCGGCTTCAACAGCTTCGGCAAGCGTTGCGGCCGGGGTACCCGAAAGGTTGATGAAGAGATTTGAAAAATCCACTCCACCCAGTGCTAGCCCTATCGGCGGCATGAGAATGTCAGTTACCAAAGAAGCTATGACCTTGCCAAAGGCCGCACCTATTATCACGCCTACCGCCATGTCCAAAACGTTTCCGCGCATTGCAAATTTCTTAAAGTCCTGCATTACTGACATGAGAACACCCCCGCATAGTTAATGATGAGATTATACCCCAGAATTAAAAATAATATCATCTGAAAAGGATAAGAATAAACTAAAAAATTGCCGGTACGCACGCAACAAATATTTTGCCGTCACCTTGCAAGTTTTTCAAAGCTTGGGATCGAACTGATAAGTTTTACAGTATAGGGATCTTCCGGGAAATTCAGTATCTGTTCAGAGCTCCCTTCCTCGCACAGGCGTCCCTCTTTCATCACCATTATCCTCTCTGCCGCATTTCCTGCAAGCAGAAGGTCATGGGTGACAAATATCATAGCGGTACCCGATGTAGCATATTTTTCCAACACATCGACCACCTCGCCGCGCGTTGACGCATCCTGCATCGAAGTCGGTTCATCGCATAACAATATCTTAGGGGACAGCATGAGGGCTCTGGCGATCTGTACCCTCTGCCTCTGTCCTCCGGAAAGGGATACAGCACGTGATTTCAGTATCCTATCTCCCCTAAGGCCGAGTTCTGCAAGCAAAGCCTCTGCCCTCTCCCTTATCTTATTTTTGCCGATATCAAGCCCTGCAATAACTGCCGGTTCGCAGACGGCATCAAGTGCAGAAAGTCCGGGAGGAATAGCTCCATATGGGTCCTGCTGGACATAACCGCATTTTTGCCTGGCCTTTGCAAGTTCATCAGCACCCAGCAGCGAAAGATCCCTTCCGAAGAGAGCCACACTGCCTTCCTCCGGCCTTACAAGCCCTACAAGAGCGCGCAGCAGCGTTGTCTTGCCGCTTCCTGATCCTCCTACGACTGCCAGCCTCTCCCCGGGAGCCAGGGAAAGGGATATATTTCTGACAGCTTTGTGGACAGGTCCCTTTTTGGACCTGAAGCTCACTGTCAGTTGGACAGCTTCAATAATTTTGTTATCCATTCTTTTTATCCCTCTGCCAGAACATCTCTCTTACAAGGTCTTTTGTATGGGGGTGCCGGGGGGCATTCACCAATTCAGAAGGTGTGCCTGTCTCTGCGATGATCCCGTCCTTCATAACGACAAGCCTGTCGCAGACCATCGCAGCAAGGGGCAGGTCGTGGGTGACAAGGATTATGGAGAGGTTTTTGCTTTTTCTGAGCCCTGAAAGAAGTTCAAGTATTTCGGCCTGAATTATCACATCCAGCGCAGTGGTGGGCTCGTCAGCAAGGAGAAGTGCGGGATAGCACGCCAGCGCCAGGGCTATCGCAGCCCTCTGTTTCTGCCCCCCCGAAAGCTCGTGCGGATATCTTTCTTTGATGCCTGCATCCAGCCCGACATCTTTCAGAAGACGCACCACCTCTTTTTCTGCATCCTCTCCGAATTTGCCTGAATGTACGTTAAGCACTTCCTCTATATGTCTTTTTATCTTCATTACCGGCGTAAACGAATTCTGAGCACCCTGAGGGACAAGTGATATCTCTTTCCACCGCAGATCCCTCATCTCACTCTCCTGCATCCTTATGATATCGGCTCCTTTGTATAGTATCTGACCCATGACATCAGTCCCCGGAGGCAGAAGCCCCAGAAGAGCCGTCATAAGGGTGCTCTTGCCGCTGCCGGACTCTCCCACAAGACCTGTGAAGCTGCCTTTGTCGATCCTGAGGGAAATGCCGTTGACGGCATCTGTCGTTCTTCCCATAGAGTGGTATCTAACTGTGAGATCCCTGATATCAAGCATTTTTGCCACTTCCAAGCCTTGGGTCTATCTTCTCTTCGAGAAACCGGCCGATGTCCATGAAAATCAGGCACAGGGCCACTATGCCGAGACCCGGAGGTATAAGCAGCCACCAAGCGCCTTCTGTGAATGCCCCGAAGGAGTGTGCTTCATGGAGCATTCTGCCCCACGATATGAGCCTCGGATCCGACAAACCAAGAAAAGCCAGCCCGGCTTCAGCCAGAATGGCACCCGGGACTCCCAGCGCAATATTTGCAAGAAGTATGGGTGCCGCCTCCGGCACAAGGTGGCGCCTGAGGATATACCCACGCTTTGCACCCAGGACCCTGAGCCCCTCGACCCACGGACTTTCCCTTACTGTAAGCACAAGTGCCCTGACTGAACGTGCGGTTCCCATCCAGGAAAATATCGATAGTATGAGTACAAGCTGCCAGAGGCCTTTTCCCCACAGCCCTGCCAGGACCATCATTATGGGCAGTGTCGGTATTGAGAGCAAAACATCTACGATCCGCATCACAAATGCATCGAACAGTCCCCCTATGTAACCTGTAGCAAGTCCAAGTCCAAGCCCCAGGAGACTGGCAATGAGCGTTGCGCTGATGCCCACGATCAGAGATGTACGTATACCAAAAATTAGCAGAGTCAGGACATCACGGCCTCTCTGGTCTGTTCCCAGCAGCCCCTCCCGCCCTCCGGAAAGTGAGAGTGAAAGTTCCGTTTCCATAGCCCCTTCAGTACGCAGAGAGTATCTTCCGCTTGAAGGGAAAAGATGTTCTGCGCTTTTTCCTATCAGAGGAAGTCCTAGCTTCTGCTTGAATATCATGTCCCTGCCGTCCATATTTATCCAGTAGAGATCGCTTCCCGTAAGCGTATCCAGGGTCTTTTCGCCCACAGGTGTGGACCATATTATCCTTACCTCTTTTTCAGGATCGGCTGTTATCCTGCCGTTAAGGGCAAAAATTTCAGGAGGAAGTTTTTCCCAGTTGATCTCAACTCCACTATTTCCTACGACGTATTCAGAAGAGAGGGGAAGCTTGGCATTCCACCATAGTGGCCTCGCAAAGGGAGCCCCGGTCACATCTGAGGGATGCCCCGAGATAAGCATCGGACCAAGGAAGCCTGCGAAGAATATACAGATGAGCATGATCACGCTCTTCCGTTTCAGGATGTCCCTCATTGGTCTCTGCCTCCTACACGCACCCTTGGATCGACAAGTCCGTAGACGACATCCGCCAGCAGGTTTGATATTACCGTGATAAGGGCCAGCATGTAGAATGCGGCGCCGGCAGAAGGATAATCATGTCCTGAGACTGCCTCGAGCAGGAATGTCCCGACCCCGTGGAGTGAAAAGACAGATTCTGTGATCACCGCTCCGGATACCAGCCCGGGGACGGACATCAGCAGGATAGTAAGTATCGGAGGAAGAATGGTCCGGAAAGCATGTCCGTAGACCACGCGGTTTTCTGAAAGGCCCCTGGCTCTGGCCATCAGGACAAAATCTTCCCCCAAAGCCTTCACCATAAGGTTGCGTACATAAAGAGCCCATCCTCCGAATCCCATAAGCGTTAGGGAAAGGACAGGCAGTGCCATGTGCCAAAGATAGTCCAGTGTGACCGAAAGGGTCCCGACCGGCTGAGGGATAGAGACGCTTCCCCTGAGCGGGAATATCGGAAATGTGCGTGCGAGGAGCATGATAAGTACAAGCTGTACAAAGAATCCGGGAAATGAAGCCGTGACCGCGCCTGCCCTCAAAACTATCCTTTCAGCGAGTTTCCCTCTGTTCAGGGCAGCTTTGATCCCAAGCCAAATACCCAGGGCCGACGAGAGGAACATTGAAGTCGCCATGAGGAACAATGTCCCGGGTAGACGGGAGAGCAGTTCGTCCCATACCGGTTTCCTGCTGAGGAATGAGAGCCCGAAGCTGAACGTGAGCATCTGTTTTATGTAAAGAAAAAACTGTTCCAGCAACGGCTTGTCCAGACCGTAGAGTTCCCTGAGCCTGTCCTTTGCCTCAGGAGAAAAATTTGGGTCAATAATAGTGCTTACCGCATCACCGGGCATTACCCTGAAGAGAATGAAATTCAGGACCAATACGGCCGCCAGCACCCCTATAGATGATAATAATCTGCCCCAGAACCACCTGTTCTTCATTCGGCCCTCACATTTTTCTTTTCGAGCATACGATAATGTTCGTTCCTTTTCATCATTACAAACTCACCCGGCCTGTATTCATCAAGCATGAACGGACCGGCACCCACAAGGCCATAGGGACCGAATTTGCCGTTTGGGTCTATTGGGTTCCAGTTCTGCCAGTCCTTTACCTCCTGAAGTGCCTCAGCCGGCATGCAGGGGAGGCCTCCTATGTTGTCGAGGTACCAGTAACTCGTTCCTTCCATCTCCACTGTAAGCTCTGTACTGTTTTTCACAGTTACAGAGGCGATATTTTTGACAGAATCATAGAATCTGGGGATGCTGTTCTTCTTGAGGAAATCAAAAGTGGCTTTTATATCCGACGCTTTTAGTGGGCTCCCGTCGCTCCATTTGAGTCCTTTTCGGAGCCTGAAGGTCAGCCTTGTATGTTCATTGCCTTCATTTGAGACGGTTTCGACAGACCAGGATTCAGCAAGTGAAGGCATGTCGTCAAGAGTGAACGGGTTCGTTCCTATCAGGCTTTCATATATAAGACCAAGTATCTGCCAGGAATATGCGCTGCTTGCCACAAAAGGATTCAGGTTCCTCGGTTCTTCGGCAAGGACCATGTTCAGCTGCCGCTCTTTTCCGTCAGCAGGCTCTGCCATTAGGAGAGTCCACATGTTATCGGCTGTCATCTTCTCGTTGAAAAAGACATTTTTCCATTTTTTTGAGACCGCTGAAACAGAAAATCTGCTGTACACAGGGATAGAGGGCATAAGTTCAGCCAGAAGCAACTGCGACCTTTTTGAGGCTATTTCTGCATCTGTCCTGTTTTTTGCGTATCTCAGCCTTAACAGTGCGTCGTCAAGTGCCTTGTCATGGATCGACGTCATGTTATATCCGCCGGGAATGTCCATTGAGCTGTGATAGAAGGAGTAGAGCGAATCAGGGTTTCTGCCCATACTCCATGCGATGACGCCCAGTGAGTATTCTTTCCTGTCCAGCTTACCTATCATTGCAGAGAAATCCATCGGCTCGACATCAACGGGAAAACCGACTGACCTGAGAGAATCAGCGATCTGCTCCGCAAGCTCAGCTGTAGTAGGCGCTACACGTGCAAGCGGCGTCAGGAGCTTCATTTTACCCACAGGAGTTCCGTCAGGATATATCAGGCTGCCCGTAAGGCTCCATTTGTATCCTTTTTCGCTGAGCCTTTTTTTTGCGGATCCCCTGTCATAAATATTCTTCGTGCTTTCAGGCAGGGACCACGGCGATACCGGAGGCAGCCAGCTGTTTATCGGCTCGCAGTACCCGGAATATATCGTTCGAACCATATTGTTCCTGTCTATAGCTTCTGCTGCGGCATGCCTTACTTCTGGGTCGTCCCATGGTCTGCTCTTATTGTTGAGCAGGATAAAAAAAGCGTGGAACCCCCTCGCAAGCGACATGGAAAGTCCCGGATCCCTGCTGAGTCTGTCTATATCTGAAGGTCTTGTTATATCGCTGACGATATCCAGCTCCCCTTTTTCAGCAGCCAGGACCTGGGAATCGGAATTGGTTATTATGACCATGCACAGTTTTTTGATGCGCGGGCCGTAAACGTTCTCCGGATCAAATCTTTCTCCTGCACAGGCTGGAACTGCCAGGAGGAGTGTGGCCAGAAAGATAGGGCAAAAGACATAGAACGGCCTGATGAATTTCTGGGGCATTCGTCTCATAGACCTTCTCCGCTGTAAGTGCTTTTTATGATTATTTCTTTAGAGGGTACGGGTTTGCCGGTGATGATGTTAAGGATAAGCCTGCCTGCGAGCACTCCTGTTTCAAAGGTGGGAACGTCAAGTTCCTTCTCCCATATTACAGGGTACGACCCCGGGTAACGAAAACCGATCGTGACGACCGGTGCGGCAGATTCTCCCGGAAAGTTCTCATGGTCGATCCAGATGATGCCCTCAACGCTCCTGTCTATAAGCTTGCCATATTCCCTGGCAGCCCTGAGGGGGTTCCCCTCCGTGCGCTTCAATATTATCTCGTATTCAGATTTCGAGATAGTCCTGTCGAGTCCTGATATAAAGTGAGAAAACCAGTCGGGCGTGAAATCACGGACTACCAGACCTATCAGTCCGCTCCTGTTGGTGGAAAGGTTGCGGGCGTTTTTGTCCAGACGGTAATTGAGTGCCCTCACAGCATCCATCACCTTTACCCTGGTCTTTTCCGAGATCCTGTGGTCGCCCTTCAGGACGCGGCTCACTGTTGCCTTGTCCACGCCTGCTTCAAGAGCGACATCCTGCATCGTGACCTTCATCTGAACACCTCATAATGCAACCGTTTGTATTGCTTCTCATATTATAACCAGTCAAACATGCGCGGGCAACAGCCGGCGCATCTCATGCCGCAAGAAATACCCGGGCCCACCTGCTTTAAAGGTGGGCCCGGGATAGCATATAGGCGGCCTAAGAAGCTCTCATACCAGGCCGAACTGCTTTAACCGGCACATTTTTTCAGAAGACGTTCCCATTCCCTGTCAACTTCGGACTGTCCCTGTGCAACAAGGTCCATCCTCTCCCTGCCCTTTTTGAAAAGGTGGGAGTAACGTCCCTGCGACCTGAGGAAATCTTCCAGCGGAACAGGGTTTTTGGGGTTATATGACAGGACGTACTTGCCGTCTATAACTTCATACACCGGCCAGAAACGGCTATCGGCAGCAAGCTTGCAGACTTTCATCTGATCAGCGGAATCAATTTTCCAGAAGAGCGGGCATGGTACAAGTACATTTACAAATGCCGGACCCGGTGTCTCTACAGCCCTTTTGACCTTGGTGATGAGATCCATAGGGTTATGGAGAGTTGTCTGTGCAACATAGGGGATATCATGTGCAGCAACTATCTCTGTCAGGTTTTTTGCCCTCTGGAGCTTTCCGGGGATCACGCTTCCTGCAGGTGAAGTCGTTGCATTTGCGCTCACAGGAGTGGCGCTGCTTCGCTGAGCCCCGGTGTTCATGTAACCCTGATTGTTATAGCAGATGTATGTAAAATCGTGGCCTCTTTCAAGCGCACCCGAAAGAGACTGCAAGCCTATGTCGTAGGTACCTCCGTCACCGCCGAACGCTACGAATTTGATCTTCTCCTTAGCCACACCCTTTTTGCTAAGGATCCTGTGTGCAGCTTCAACCCCGGAAATGCCAGCACCTGCATTTTCAAACGCCACATGCATAAAGGGAACTCTCCATGCGCTGTAGGGATAAACCGTGGTGGATACTTCCAGGCATCCCGTAGCCCCTACGACCACAACAGGATCTTCTACAGCCATCAATGCCTGCCTCACTGCTGTTGGCGCACCGCATCCCGGGCACATCCTGTGCCCTTCTGTCAGGGGATTCTGTTTTTTCGTAAGTTCCTTAAGGTTAATTCCCGCCATTTTCTTCATCCTTTTCAAGCAGTCCTATATACCTTGCGGTATCGCTGTAGTCATTTTCCATAAGCCCTGAAAAAACTTTTTCGGCATCCCTCGGGTAGAGGTCCCTGCCTCCGAGTCCGAACAGGTACTCCTGCAGCGGCACCCTTTCGCTCAGCCCGTAAAGTGCCGACTTTACCTCCGCGGCCAGCGGCGCAGTTCCTCCGATGCTTGCACTTCTGTCGAGCACGGCAACACCTTTTTTGCCCTTAGCAAGTTTTTTAAGCTCTTCAGCGGGGAAGGGCCGGAAAAATCTCACCCTTAGACATCCCGCCTTTACTCCCCTTTCACGCATTTCATCAACTACATCCTTAACAACTCCTGTAGCAGAGGACATGATCACGATCAGGTATTCAGCATCTTCCGCACGGTAGGCATCAAGCATGTGGTATTCCCTTCCTGTGTACCCGGCAAGCTCTTTACTAAGTTCTTTGTAGACCCTTGGGACGTTGTTCATTCCCTCTATCTGTGTTCTCTTTATCTCAAAATAGTATTCCGACATTGTGAATGAACCATATGAGACCGGATTGTCCACATCAAGAAGCGGATATTTTGCCTTCCTTTCACCCACAAACTTTTTGACTGACTCGTCAGAAAGAAGTTCTACCGGTTCATAGCAGTGACTGGTGATAAAGCCGTCCTGACATACAAATACAGGGGTGAGCACATCATCATGCTCTGCCAGTCTGACCGCAAGCAGAACAGAATCATAAACTTCCTGGGCATCTTCGCAGTATATCTGTATCCATCCCGAATCGCGCTCCGGCATGCTGTCTGAATGGTCGCAGTGTATATTGACAGGCGCACCAAGGCTCCTGTTTACAAGACCGAAAACGATCGGTGCACGAAATGCAGCTGCGATTGGAAAGATCTCATGCATAAGGGCAACACCGTTCGCGCTGGAAGCAGTCATTACTCTCGCCCCCGATACCGAGGCTCCCACACATGCTGTGATCGCCGAGTGTTCGCTTTCTACTGCCACATACTCTGAATCCACCAAGCCGTTTGCAACAAACTCCGCAAACTTTACAGGGATCTCCGTTGAGGGAGTGATCGGGTATGCTGCCACCACATCCGGATTCACCTGTCTCATAGCTTCCGCAAAGGCAAGGTTGCCGGAAGTCATCTCTTTTCTCTTACTTAACATGGTCTGCCACTCTCCCCGGATCTTCTCCGTGCTCTCTCTTTTCGTTGGTAAAATCGGCCTCCTGGTGCATGGAGATCGCATTTACGGGACATACCTGCGCACATACGCCGCACCCCTTGCAGAAGAACATGTTGATCCCGCATACACGTCCCTCTTCATTGGTCTTAATGGAGGAATCCGGACACTGAAGCCAGCATTTCAGG